>DYRC01000060.1 GCA_020718925.1 Desulfonema limicola | reverse complement strand
GCGGAACACCTACCTGACGGGCAAGAAGGATATGTTCCCGCGTCTGGGGCATGGGTCCGTCATCCGCGCCCACCACCAGTATCGCGCCGTCCATCTGTGCCGCGCCCGTGATCATGTTCTTGATATAATCCGCATGACCGGGGCAGTCCACATGCGCGTAATGACGCTTCTCGCTCTCGTATTCCACATGCGCTGTGGCTATCGTGATTCCGCGCGCTTTCTCTTCCGGCGCTTTGTCTATCTGATCGAACGGCACATACTGCGCCCAGCCCTTCATTGCCAGATTCTTCGTTATCGCCGCTGTCAGCGTCGTTTTGCCGTGGTCTATATGTCCGATTGTTCCGACATTCACATGCGGCTTGGTACGCTCAAACTTCTGCTTCGCCATCTCCTCCTCCTTTTACCACCGGAAATGTGCAAAGGCTTTATTCGCCTCAGCCATCTTGTGTGTATCTTCTTTTTTCTTGACTGCCGATCCCCGTTTATTTGCCGCATCCAGCAGTTCAGCCGCGAGTTTATGCGGCATTCCCTTTTCGGATCGCTTGCGGGAAAAATCAATAAGCCAGCGAATCGCTAACGCAGTCCGTCGTGAAGACCGTATTTCTGTCGGCACCTGATACGTTGATCCGCCGACGCGTCTGGATTTGACTTCAATTACCGGTCTGACATTTTCAACCGCATCTTCAAACATCTTCAGCGGGGACTCGCCCGTTTTTTCTTCTATAATTCCGAAAGCGCCGTATAATAAAGACTCTGTTACACTTTTTTTGCCTTTCCGCATCATACAGTTGATAAACTTTGCGACCAGTTTATTGCCGTATTTCGGATCCGGAATCACCGGACGCTCAGGAACTTCTCTTCTTCTTGGCATACGCTACACCGTTTTTTTTCAGGTTAAAAGATATACCGAACAAAACCGCTATTTGGGTCTTTTGGCGCCATATTTCGATCTGCCCTGCTTTCTGTCCTCAACTCCCAACGTATCCAACGTTCCGCGGATAATATGGTATCTTACACCGGGCAGGTCTTTCACTCGTCCGCCTCGCACCAGCACAACCGAGTGTTCCTGAAGATTGTGACCGACACCGGGAATGTAAGCGGTTACTTCCACGCCCGAGGTCAATCTGACTCTTGCTACTTTCCGCAACGCGGAATTGGGCTTCTTAGGCGTTGACGTGTAAACACGGGTACATACGCCTCTTCTCTGCGGAGCGCCTTTGAGTGCGGGTGTAGTTCTTTTCGTCTTTACCCTTTCCCTGCCCTTTCTGACTAACTGGTTAATGGTCGGCATATTCTCCCCTTCTGATACAGCTTCAAGTTCTTATGTGATTTGATAAAACCCATTTTATACAAAATAATTCAAAAGTTGTCAACTTTTTTTTGATTGTCAGGCAGCATCAACAGATATACCCCTATATTCGGGAAATCCCGTTCCTGCCGGAATCAATCTGCCCATAATCACATTCTCTTTAAGTCCCCTCAGATCATCCTTATCTCCGGCAATCGCCGCTTCTGTCAGAACCTTGGTGGTTTCCTGAAAAGATGCTGCCGAAATAAAACTGTCCGTACTTAAAGAGGCTTTGGTAATTCCCAGAATCAGCGGATCCGCGGTGGCGGGTTTGCCCCCCTTTTCCTGAGCTTTGCGGTTTTCTTCCTCAAAGATGGTTTTATCCACCTGTTCTTCCGGCAGAAAATCCGTATCGCCCACATCCGATATTCTGACCCGCCGCATCATCTGACGCACAATCACCTCAATATGCTTATCGTTGATGCGAACACCCTGCAGACGATATACTTCCTGTACTTCGTCCACCAGATATCTTGCCAGCGCCACTTCTCCCTTGATGTTCAGAATATCCTGCGGCACGGATGATCCGCCGATAAGCTGCTCTCCGGCTCGGACATAATCTCCGTCATAGACATGGATATGTTTTCCACGCGGAATCACGTATTCTCGCTTCTCACCCACATCTACCGGCGTTACGGTTACTTTCTGTTTGCCCTTAGTTCCTTTGGAAATCGCAACATACCCGTCAATTTCGCTCAAAATAGCCGGTTCTTTGGGTTTTCTCACTTCAAACAACTCGGCAACTCTGGGCAGACCGCCGGTAATATCTTTGGTTTTGGTGGTGGCTCTCGGCAGCTTGGCAACCACATCTCCGGCTTTGACTTTATCGCCCTCTTCCACCAGCAGTACCGCATCCACCGGCAGAATATATCTTGCCATTCCCGAAGATTTCGGCAGTTTCAGGGTTTTGCCTTCCGCGTCTTTGATAGAAATTCTGGGACGTACATCCGGCGTCTTGGATTCGATAATGGTACGGCTGGATTTGCCGGTTACCTGATCCACTTTTTCCTGAAGCGTCTTGCCCGGCGTGATGTCTCCGAATTTCACAACGCCGTCAACTTCCGTGATAATCGGGGTAGTGAAGGGATCCCATACTGCCAGCAAATCTCCGGGTTTTACTTTCTGTCCGTCTTCCACCCGGACATGCGCTCCGTAGATGACAGGGAATCTTTCGCGTTCACGTCCCGCATCGCTGATGATGGCAAATTCTCCGCCCCGGCGGTTCATCACGATATATTCATTATCCGCATTTCTGACTTCATTGAGATCGATAAATCTGACAGAACCTTCTGTTCTTGCGCGGATATCTGCCTGCTCCACCCGTCTGCTGGCTGTTCCGCCGATATGAAAGGTTCTCATGGTAAGCTGAGTTCCGGGTTCTCCGATAGACTGTGCCGACAGAATGCCGATAGCCTGCCCAACCTCTACTCTGCGCCCGTTTGAAAGGTCTCTGCCGTAACATGCGGCGCATACGCCCCATTTGGTATCGCAAGTCAGCACCGAACGGATTCTCGCAGTGGTCAGCCCGGCTTCCTCAATTTTTGCAACTACAGCCTCGTCAATCTCGTTTCCTCTGTGAACCAGAACTTCATCTGTGAACGGATCCAGGATGTCTTCTATCGCAATGCGCCCCAGTATGCGTTCTCCGAGACGCTGAATGATTTCGCCGCCTTCGGTGAGGGGTTCGACTTCCACGCCGTTGATTGTGCCGCAATCATCCTGGGTTACCATGCAGTCCTGTGCCACATCTGCAAGTCGGCGTGTCAGATAGCCGGAGTTGGCGGTCTTCAGAGCCGTGTCTGCAAGACCTTTGCGTGCGCCGTGTGTGGATGTGAAATATTCCAGCACAGACAGCCCTTCCCGGAAATTTGCGGTGATGGGGGTTTCGATGATTTCGCCGGACGGCTTTGCCATGAGTCCCCGCATTCCGGCAAGTTGGCGCATCTGGTCTTTTGAACCTCTTGCGCCCGAATCTGCCATCATATAGATCGGGTTGAATCCTTCCCGGATGATCGGATTATCGTCTGATGTCGGCGTCATTTTCATGGCAGCCATCATTTCATTGGCGACTTCATCGGTTGCTTTTGCCCAGATGTCCACCACTTTGTTGTATTTTTCGCCCTGAGTGATCAGACCTTCGGTGTATTGTCTGCCGATTTCCGATACCTGCGCTTCCGAATCCTCTATGATTTTCCACTTTGCAACCGGAATAATCATGGCGTCAATGGAAATGGACAGCCCTGCTTCGGTAGAATACTGATAGCCAATGTCTTTAAGCCGGTCTGACAGCACGACGGTTGCTTTGGGACCGTAATTTCTGTAAATAAAGTCCACCAAATCCCGGAGGGCTTTTTTATCCATAACCCGATTGACTATGGAAAACTGAACCGGAGGACCCACTTCATCTTTGGGGATGATTTCCCACAAAAGAATTCTGCCGACAGTGGTTTCCACGTCCTGTCCGTCCATACGCACGGTGATTCGGGCGTGAAGATATGCCTGACCTGAATCGTAGGCGCAACGGACTTCTTCGGGGCTGTTGTATGGTACGAAAGGCTCATCTTTCGGAGTATTTTCGCGTATCCGTTCCCCTTTGCAATTATCCACAGCGCGGGTCATGTAATATGTGCCGAGGACGATGTCCTGACTTGGCACAATAATCGGGCTGCCGTTGGCAGGCGAAAGAATATTGTTGGACGACAACATCAGTACCCGTGCTTCAATCTGAGATTCCACCGACAACGGAATATGCACTGCCATCTGGTCTCCGTCAAAATCCGCATTAAACGCGGTACAGACTAAGGGATGCAGTTGAATGGCTTTGCCTTCAATCAGCGTGGGTTCAAATGCCTGAATGCCTAAGCGATGCAGGGTCGGCGCACGGTTGAGCATAATCGGATATTCGCGTACCACTTCGTCCAGAGTATCCCATACCTCGGGCGTTTCCCGATCCACCATTTTTTTCGCACTCTTGACGGTGGATACCAGTCCTTTCTGCTCCAAACGGTAATACACAAAGGGCTTGAACAACTCCAAAGCCATCTTTTTCGGCAGCCCGCACTGATGCAGACGCAGATTGGGACCTGTCGTGATAACTGTACGCCCGGAATAATCCACGCGCTTGCCCAGAAGATTCTGTCGGAACCGCCCCTGTTTGCCTTTGAGCGTATCGGAAAGGGATTTCAAGGGACGCTTGTTTGTTCCCGTAATGACCCGCCCATGACGCCCATTATCAAACAGAACATCCACAGATTCCTGAAGCATCCGTTTTTCGTTGCGGACGATAATGTCCGGCGCGTTCAATTCCATCAGACGCCGCAGACGATTGTTACGGTTGATGACGCGGCGGTACAAATCATTCAAATCAGAGGTGGCAAATCGCCCGCCCTCTAACGGAACCAGAGGACGCAAATCCGGCGGCAATACCGGTATCACGTTCATAATCATCCATGTCGGGCTGACGCCGGAATTGCGGAAAGCATCTGCTATTTTAAGACGCTTGGCAAGCTTCTGACGCTTGGGTATGGAATTGGTCGCGCGGATTTCTGCTCTGAGCTGATGATATATCTCATCAAGGTTCATATTGCCGAGCAGAATCTTGACGGCTTCAGCACCGATGCCGACATCGAACTTTGTGCCATAAGTCTCCACAGCTTCCCGGTATTTTTCATCAGAAAGCAACTGTCCTCTTGTAAGCCCGGTATCTTTGGGGTCAATCACGACATAAGAGTCGAAATATAAAACCCGCTCCATATTTTTAAGTGTGAGGTCAAGCAGATTCCCGATTTTACTCGGAAGGCTTTTCAAAAACCAGATATGGGCAACAGAAGCTGCCAGATCAATATGTCCCATGCGTTCCCGGCGCACTCTGGATTGAATGACTTCAACGCCGCATTTTTCGCAAACCACGCCCCGATGCTTCATGCGCTTGTATTTGCCGCAGTTGCATTCATAGTCTTTGGTGGGTCCGAAAATCTTGGCGCAGAAAAGCCCTTCCCGTTCCGGCTTGAATGTCCGGTAATTGATGGTTTCGGGTTTTCGGATTTCACCGTGTGACCATTCCCGAATCTTTTCTGAAGATGCCAGCGCAATCTGAACGGCGGTATATTGCCGGGGGTCGGTCGGTCTGGCAAAAAAATCGTAAAGTGTTTCCACGTTTTTCTCCTTACTTCTCCTCTACCAACGTTATTTCCAAGCCCAGACTTTGCAGTTCTTTTGTCAACACTTTAAAAGATTCCGGGATTCCGGGTTCAAGCACATTCTGCCCTTTCACGATTTTCTCATACATTCGGGTTCTTCCTGCCATATCATCGGATTTGACGGTTAAAAACTCCTGAAGCGCGTGCGCGGAGCCATACGCTTCCATTGCCCATACTTCCATCTCGCCGAGTCTCTGTCCGCCGAACTGGGCTTTGCCGCCTAGTGGCTGTTGTGTTACCAGAGAATAGGGTCCGATGGATCGGGCATGTATTTTGTCGTCCACAAGGTGGTGCAGTTTGAGCATATACATTGTGCCGACAGTAATTTGTCCTTTGAACGGCTCTCCGGTGCGTCCGTCATAGAGCGTGGTCTGTCCGGAGCGTTTTACACCTGCTTCTTCCAGCAGGTCTTTGATTTCATCTTCTTTTGCGCCGTCAAACACCGGCGTTGCTGTGTGAACGCCTTTGCGATAAAGAGCGGCAAATCTGAGCAGTTCCTGATCATCCATTGCATCAATAGTGTCACCGAATGATTGTTTTACAAAGATGCGTCTGAGTTTTTCTCTCAATTCTTCAAGGCGGTTTTCATCTGCCAACAGATTCAGTTGATCTCCCAAGCTTTTTGCAGCTCTGCCCAGATGAATTTCCAGAATCTGTCCCACATTCATTCGGGAGGGGACGCCCAGCGGGTTCAGCACCATGTCCACCGGCGTTCCGTCTGCAAAATAGGGCATATTTTCTTCCGGCAAAATTCTTGAGACCACGCCTTTGTTGCCATGTCTGCCTGCCATTTTATCGCCTACGGACAGCTTGCGTTTCATGGCGACATAGACTTTGACCATCTTGATAACGCCCGGGGGAAGGTCATCGCCTTTTTCATAGCGGTTGACTTTCTGCTCAAATTCAGTCCGGCAGCGGGTGCGCTGTTCTTCGTAAAACGTCATAAAATAGCGTATCTGCTCACTGATGTCGCTGTCTTCACCGATAGCAGCTTCGATTTGAGACAAGGTGAGAGTGTCAAAAGCCGCTTCATCAAATTCGCCGTCTTTGCAGAGGTCAGGTGCCCCTGCTTTTTTGCCTTTTTTAGCGGAGATAGGAAATTTCTGTTCTTTCAGCAATGCTCTGATGCGCTGCCTGATCATATTCTCCAGCAATATGAGTTCGTCATCCCGGTCCCGTTCAAATCCTCTGATTTCTCTGTCTTCGATTTCGCGGGTGCGGTCGTCTTTATCAATGCCGCGGCGTGAAAACACTTTGGCGTCAATGACGGTTCCTTCGACACCCGGGGGAACGCGGAGCGACGTGTCTTTCACATCTCCGGCTTTTTCTCCGAAAATAGCACGCAACAGTTTTTCTTCAGGGGAAAGCTGGGTTTCTCCTTTGGGTGTAACTTTGCCGACAAGAATATCGCCCGGCACGACTTCCGCGCCTAGTCGGATGATGCCGGAATCGTCCATGTCTTTGAGCGCGTCTTCGCCGACATTCGGAATATCACGCGTGATTTCTTCTTTGCCGAGTTTGGTATCTCTGGCAACCACCTCAAATTCTTCAATATGTACGGAGGTATAGGTGCCGTCCCGGACTAAGCGTTCACTGACCAGAATTGAGTCTTCAAAGTTATAGCCGCCCCAGGGCATGAACGCTACGGTTACGTTTTTACCCAGTGCGAGTTCGCCCGCTTCGGTAGCGGGTCCGTCTGCAATAATATCGCCGGCTTTGACGTTTTGCCCTTGTCTGACAATGGGGCGCTGGTTAAAGCAGGTGTTCTGGTTCGAGCGCACGAATTTTGACAGATTATGAATCGTAACCGCAGTTCTGACTGAGGATGGCGACAATCCGTCCGATGATGCAGGGGCATGACTGACCTCATCCAAATCATGTTGAATAATGATGCGGGAAGCTTCGGCTTCTGTTACCACGCCGTCATATCGGGACACGATAGCTACTCCGGAATCTTTTGCAACAACGCCTTCGATGCCTGTGCCGACTAAGGGAGCTTCGGGTTTCATCAGGGGTACGGCTTGGCGCTGCATGTTGGATCCCATGAGTGCGCGGTTGGCATCATCATTCTCAAGAAAAGGAATGAGGGACGCAGACACGCTGACAAGCTGATTCGGGGAAACATCCATCAGTTCGATGTCTTCACGCGGCTTCATCATAAATTCGCCGGTAACGCGGGAAGTAATCATGGCATTGATGAATTTGCCGTGTTTATCCATCGGCGCGTTTGCCTGAGCAATGGGATGTTCTTTTTCTTCAAACGCGCTTAAAAATCTGACCTTGCTGCTTACGGTCGAGTCTTTCACCACGCGATACGGCGTTTCGATGAAGCCGTAGTCGTTAACGCGGGCATAAGTTGACAAAGACACGATAAGTCCGATATTGGGACCTTCGGGCGTTTCAATAGGACATATCCGTCCGTAGTGAGACGGGTGAACGTCTCTGACTTCAAAGCCTGCGCGTTCGCGGGTAAGACCGCCGGGTCCGAGTGCGCTCAAACGGCGTTTATGCGTAGTTTCAGACAAGGGATTGGTCTGATCCATAAACTGAGACAACTGGCTGGTTCCGAAAAACTCCTTGACTACGGCGGAAACAGGTTTGGGATTGACCAAATCATGGGGCATGAGGGCATCCACTTCCTGAAGGCTCATGCGCTCCTTAATAGCGCGTTCCATGCGTACCAGTCCGATGCGATACTGGTTTTCTAAAAGTTCGCCGACAGCGCGGACGCGGCGGTTGCCCAGATGGTCAATATCATCTACGGTGCCTTGCTCATCTCTTAATTTCACCAAGGTTTTAGCCGTCAGCAAAATATCTTCCCTACGCAGTGTGGTAACGCCGACCGGCGTATTAATTCCCAACCGCAGATTAATCTTCATTCTGCCCACGCCGGAGAGGTCATAATATGCGGACTTGAAGAACAGATGGTCTATGAAGTCCTGAGCAACTTCGGGCGTTGCCGGATTGCCGGGTCTGAGACGGCGATAAATCTCAATCAGCGCGTCTTCTTTGGTATCAACTTTATCCAGCAGAATCGTTTTACGGATGGAATCGCTGCTTGAAACGCCGTCAATAAACAGCAATCCGAATTGGGTAATCCCTGCCTCACAGATTTTTGTCAGAAGTTTTTCATCCACCAGATCATTGGACTTGGCAATGAGTTCTTTGGTTTCAGGATGAATGACCGGAAGCGCGAAGGCATGATTGATAAGGTCTTCGGTGTGAACCGGAATCAGCTCCATGCCGATGGCTTTCATTTGGCGAATCACCTTCTGGGTGAACATGCGCCCTTTTCTGACAACTGCTTCTCCGGACTGCGGATCTGTGATGTCAAAGCTGGCGCGTTGTCCTTTCAGAAATTCCTCATTGATTTCCCGAAAAAATTCCGTACCGCGGATGATAATTTTTTCTGTCTTGTAGAAATAGGACAGCAGGTCTTCGGTAGAATAGCCGAAAGCCTTGAACAGCAGCGTTACCGGAAATTTTCTGCGCCGATCAATGCGGATATAGACCACGTCTTTGGGATCAATTTCCATATCAATCCACGATCCGCGCACCGGAATAATCCGGGATGAATAGATGACCTTTCCCGAAGAATGCGTTTTGCCTTTATCATGGTCAAAGAATACGCCGGAGGATCGGTGTAACTGACTGACGACGACGCGTTCTGTGCCATTGATGATAAAGGTTCCCCGTTCGGTCATCAGCGGGATGTTTCCGAAATAGATCTCCTGTTCTTTAATATCCCGGATGGTGGAAGTGCCGGTGTCTTTATCCACATCATAGACCACCAGTCTGACGGTAATGCGTACCGGCAGTTCGTAGGTCATGCCGCGTTGCAGGCATTCTTCCATGCTGTGTTTGATTTCGCCGAAGCGATAAGACACAAACTCCAGAGACGCGGTTCCGCTGAAATCCTTGATAGGAAATACTGACCTGAACACTGCCTGCAATCCGATGTCTTCGCGTTTTTCCACAGGAACATCAATTTGCAGAAAACGCCGATATGATTTGCGCTGCATCTCAATCAAATCCGGAATTTCAACAATCTTGTGAATCTTGCCGAAACTTTTCCGTATGCGGCGAAGTGCCAAAGGCTTTTCCGACATATTCTCTCCCAAAATCATGGTTTACGGCTATAAAACCGAGCTTTTCCAAACTTTTTGTACAAAAGTATAATTCTTTTTTACTGCCTATTTCATCTTCTGATTTATATCTCTTCCTCAGAAGCAGAGGGCTCGGGTATTTTATTACCGGTTCTATCAAAAATATCATTTAATACTTCATGTATATCACCAATTGTCAAACACGAATTCTTACCTACTTCGTTTCTCTTTCCGTGAGAAAGCCAATTCCGATACTCAATAATATTACTTAACTCTTCAGATAAGTCTTCAGGCAGCTTATCCTTCAATAAACCCTTAATCCCTGATAAACTGCGAATATCTTCCCCATTTTTAATAAATGATGAAGCAGCAATATAAAAAGGGGTAGGCTTATTTTCTTTGGAAGAAGAATTCTTCAAAATCTTACTTCTCTTCTTATATTCTTTTTCTACTATTCCCTCTATTTCTCCGTGTGCATTATCAACCCGTGTGAATATTTTATGTTCAAATGCCGCTATCATATCTAAAATACAAAGTTCTGTAATTTTTTGCTTTAATAAATCAAAGTGTTCCTTAATAATATCTCGTTTATCTCCTTTGACTTTATTGGATAAAAATATTTTCCCGAAATTCGGGTTTCTGATTGCTTCTCCTTGAGCATAGTTAAGAATTTCTGTGAGATCATTATAGTTCTGAAATGCTTTTTCCAAAGATTCTTTTATACTCATACTAATCCGTCTGTTCTTCCGATATGTTATCTGTCTTATCTATCCATTCATTCAGTAATTTTTCAAACGTATCTTTATTAAATGGAGATTTATCATGTTTTTTGTTGCTTCTCCATAATTCCCATTGCAGCTTATTTTTTTGCCTCTCAATCAGTAAAAGCATCACCTTTTCTTCTTTATGACCTCGCAAATATAAGTCTATCTTACCAAAAGCTCCTATGATATTTATTCCGGTAGGTTCAAGTACTACACAAGGACCTCCGCCAAGCCTCAACTCCATAATAGAAAGATTCTCAAAAAATTCTTCATACTCAGCATGCTGTAATGAGTAATAATCAGGAACGATATGACCACACTCAATCAATTCTTTAAACCAATTTTCAATATCTTTATATAGCTTTGTTACCTCTCTGATCCATGTAATTTTATCCTGTTCCAATTTCTGAAAATGAGTTTTATTTTTTTCAGCTAATTTAGCCAATTTTTCTTTGAATTCCATATTCACCCCTGAAATCACTAATCATGAAATTTATTACCTATCTATGAAATAGGAGGAGCAGATCTGTTCTGATCAGCTCCTCCGAAGCAATAAAAAAACTTATTTCAATTCTACTGTTGCGCCCGCAGATTCAAGCTGTGCTTTGATTTTTTCAGCTTCCTCTTTGGCGATGCCTTCTTTTACGGGTTTGGGAGCACCTTCAACAACGTCTTTGGCTTCTTTGAGTCCGAGTCCGGTGATGGCTCTGACTTCTTTGATAACGTTGATTTTCTTATCTCCGACCGTTACCAGAATCACGTCAAATTCTGTCTTTTCTTCTTTCACTTCAGCAGCAGCCGCAGGTGCAGCAGCCGCAACAGCCATAGGTGCGGCAGCGGTAACACCGAACTTCTCTTCCAGTTCTTTGACCAGTTCGGACAGTTCGAGTACCGACATTTTTGCAATAAATTCTATAACATCCGCTTTGGTAATTTCCGCCATTGTATGTTTTCCTCCGACATTTTCAAATTTTCAGCTTGTCGCTTTTTCTTTCTGATCTTTGATAGCATTCAACACATTCAGCATTTTGACCGGCACACCTGAAAGCACTCTCACCAATCCGGTCGGCACCGCATTCATGACCGATAAAAGCTGGGATAGCAGCACTTCGCGGGAAGGCAATGCGGAAAGGGCTTTGATTGCGTCAAAATTCAATACTTTGCCGCCCAAAACCCCCACCCGGACACCAAGCTTTTCATTATCTTTGATAAAATCAGTCAGAACTTTTGCCGCTGTGACCGGATCCTGATAGCTCATGGCGACCGCGCTGGGTCCCTTGAAATAGTCTCTGATACAGGCTACGCCGGTACCTTCGGATGCCCGGTTGAGCAGCGTATTTTTCACCACACAGTAATCCACCCCCATATTTCGGAGTTTGCGGCGCAAATCGCTTGTCTGCGCCACATTCAGTCCCTTATTTTCGGTAAGGATGACCACTGTGGATTTTGAAAACCGCTCGTGCAGATCGTTGACAATTTCCTTTTTTTTGTCCAGATTCATAAAAAAATAAACACCTCCTTCCTAAATACCTGTCTAACCGGGTGAAGGCGGTGTGAGGAAAAAAATAAGAGTTATCCGCTTATATTTTCGCACCTCGCTGTCTGTGCAGGCCGGTTCACACCGTTTAACACTCAGCACCTGCGGTCTCTGACAGGATAGTTATTTAAGTTTGAACTTCTATTTGATCAGTTCTTTAAGAGAACCCGTATCAATTTTGACGCCGGGTCCCATCGTTGTGGAAACAGCTATGCTCCTCAGATAGTTTCCCTTACTGGCAGATGGTTTGAGGCGCACAATGGTTTCTAAAAATGCAGTAACATTCTGCATGAGTTTTTCCGCTCCGAAAGAAACTTTCCCCATCGGCGCATGAACAATCCCTGCTTTTTCCACCCTGAAATCTATTTTACCGGCTTTGAGTTCTCCTACGGCTTTTGCTATGTCAAAGGTAACTGTTCCGGTTTTGGCGTTGGGCATCAGCCCTCTGGGTCCCAGAATCTTGCCGATTTTTCCCACCACGCCCATCATATCCGGTGTTGCCACAGCTTTGTCAAAATCTAACCAGCCGCCCTTGATTTTTTCAACCAGTTCATCACTGCCTACAAAATCAGCCCCGGCTTCCAAAGCTTCCTTTTCCTTTTCGCCTTTGGCAAACACCAAAACCTTGACAGTTTTACCGATTCCGTGAGGCAACACGCATGTTCCGCGTACCATCTGATCCGCATGTCTGGGATCAACTCCGAGTCGGACAGCAATATCAAAGGTTTCATCGAATTTGGTGTATGATGAACCTACCGCCGTCTGAATAGCCTCTGCAAACTCATATCGCTTTCCGGTGTCGATCTTTTTTTGGGATTCCAAATATTTTTTACCCTGCTTCGGCATTTTCCCTATCGCTCCTTAATACCCTGAAACCCTTTCAGATAATCTCAATTCCTATGCTTCTTGCCGTACCTTCGATTATTTTACACGCGGCTTCCGGTGTATAGGCATTCAAATCCGCCATTTTCTGTTTGGCAATTTCTTCAACCTGCTGACGCGTTACCTTACCCACTTTATTCCGTTTGGGATCATTGGCGCCCTTGGCAATCTTTGCTGCTTTCTTGAGCAGAATGGACGCCGGAGGCGTTTTGGTGATAAAGGTGAATGACCGATCCTGATAAACTGTAATCAGTACCGGAATAATCATTCCCTCATCATTTGCAGTTCTGGCATTGAATGCCTTGCAAAAATCCATGATATTGACCCCGTGCTGACCCAGCGCAGGACCGATCGGCGGTGACGGATTGGCTTTGCCTGCCGTCACCTGTAATTTGACCTGCGCCATCACTTTCTTTGCCATGCTTTGCTCCTATAATTTCGTAACCTGTACAAAATCCAATTCCACCGGCGTCGCTCGTCCGAAGATGCTGACC
Source organism: Desulfonema limicola (assembly GCA_020718925.1). Taxonomy (GTDB): domain Bacteria; phylum Desulfobacterota; class Desulfobacteria; order Desulfobacterales; family DYRC01; genus DYRC01. The sequence goes on along the minus strand of DYRC01000060.1, from coordinate 1,725 downwards.
AGAACTCTGATCTTACCCTTTTCAGCATTCACTTCTTCCACAGTTCCGTTAAAATTTGTAAAAGGACCGTCTGTTACACGAATCTCATCGCCTGTCTCAAAAAAGAACTTGGGCTTGGGTTTCAGCTTTCCGGATTCCATGCGGCGCAAGATTTTTTCAGCCTCTTCGTCCGAAATGGGTGTAGGTTTCTCCCGCTCACCTAAAAAGCCGCTCACCTTATCCATTGTGGAGACAATATGCCATGTCTCATTATCAAGTTCCATGTGTATCAGGATGTATCCGGGATAAAATTTGCGGGAAGAGGTTTTTCGTTTCCCCTTGACCAGTTCGACAACCTGCTCTGTCGGCAGTACCACTTCACCGAATTTATGACGTTGAGGAAAAGAGGCAATCCGCTCCTCAAGCGTTTTTTTTACCTTAGCTTCAAAGCCCGAATAAACTTGCAGAATATACCATTTAAGCGCCACTCTGATTCTCCTTATCCGAGAACAACATGAACCAGACTTGACAAGGCAATATCCACAACACCGAGAAATAGCGAGATCATCATCACCAGTACAATCACAATAACTGTTGACCCCAAAGTCTGCTTGCGGGAAGGCCATGTAACTTTCTTAAGCTCTGCCTTCACCTCGCGTAAGAACTGGGTGCTTTTGCTCACAAACGTATTCGTGTTACTTTGCGGCACAGGTTTTGTCAGGCTCAGAGGTTTTTTCGGCGGCAATGTCTGCTTTTTCTGAATATCAGAGGAAGAAACGGCAGATGACGCTGTTTGTCCTTCGGAACTGTCAGACGGCGCAGGTGCAATTGCTTCATCGCCGGGTTGTTTTTTCTTCTTTATAGAAGTTTTCTTTCTTAATAACCGTCCCATCTTACTCCTAAAAAGTGCAAAATGCAGAGTGCAAAATGCAGAGTATTTCACTTTGCACTTTCAACTTTGCACTTTGCATTGTTTTTTTGGCAGGCCAGGAGGGATTCGAACCCCCAGCACTCGGATTTGGAGTCCGACGCTCTACCGTTAGAGCTACTGGCCTGCATGACGTCACGGATAACGGATTACTTGCCCTCTTTATGCGGCGTATGCTTTCTGCAAAATCGGCAGTATTTTTTAAATTCCAGCTTATCCGGCGTTGTCCGTTTGTTTTTTGTCGTGGTATAGTTTCTTCGCTTGCACTCAGTACATGCAAGCGTGATAATCACTCTCACAGAAAAACTCCTTTATGCGCTATGCGATAATTTCGCTGACGACGCCTGCGCCGACGGTTCTGCCGCCTTCCCGGATAGCGAAGCGCAGTTCTTTTTCCATAGCAATCGGCGTAATCAGCTCCGCGCTGATCGTGATATTATCTCCGGGCATTATCATCTCCACGCCTTCCGGAAGGTTCAGGATCCCCGTAACGTCTGTCGTTCTGAAATAGAACTGCGGACGGTAACCCGTGAAAAACGGCGTATGACGACCGCCTTCCTCTTTGCTCAGAATATACACTTCCGCTTTGAACTTCGTATGCGGGTTGACAGACTTCGGTGCCGCCACAACCTGACCGCGCTCGACTTCCTCACGCTTGGTGCCTCTGAGCAGCAGTCCCACGTTGTCGCCTGCGCGTCCCTCATCCAGAAGCTTCCTGAACATCTCCACGCCCGTGCAGACGGTTTTCGTTGTCGGACGGATTCCCACAATCTCGACTTCCTCGCCGACTTTCACCTTCCCGCGCTCCACGCGACCCG
>DYRC01000403.1:1456-3313 GCA_020718925.1 Desulfonema limicola | reverse complement strand
CTTTCAGGGAAGGGGGCCGGGGGGTTAGGTGAGTTTGAAAGCGATTTGGTATCAGAATCAAACAATCGGAGATGATTATGACAGAAATACCTGACACATACTGGCTTTCACGCCTTTCCCATATTGACTTTGCGTTTCAACCCATTGTGAACATTCATACCGGCGTCTGCTACGGATATGAGGCGTTGCTGCGGAACTATGAAGCCGCAGGGTTTAAATCCATAGATGCTTTTTTCGATCAGGCATATCTTGACAATGCGCTATATCCCTTGGAACTGGCGCTGCGCGAAAAAGCCATTAAAAAATTTTCGCAATTGGAATGGAAAAATCATGTAAAACTGTTTTTAAATCTGGACAACAGGGTTCTGGATACAGAGGATTATAAGGCTGGAAATACTGTAAATATCCTGAAATCGAATCAGTTATCTCAGGATTCGGTTTGTTTCGAGATTTCGGAAAAGCACGAACTGCAAAATAACAAAGAAGTTACCGGCATTCTCAATGCGTATCGTTCTCAAGGCTTTAAAATTGCCGTTGATGACTGTGGCACAGGATTTTCGGGCTTGAAACTGCTGTATTACACCAGACCGGACTTTATCAAGATTGACCGTTTTTTCGTTCAGGACATCACAAATGATCCGCATAAAAGGCTTTTTGTTTCAAGCATTGTGAATCTTGCTCATGTTATGGGCAGCATTGTGGTTGCAGAAGGCGTTGAAACAAAACATGAATATTACAGTTGCCGGAATATCGGCTGTGATCTGATTCAGGGTTATCTGGTTCAACACCCCGAACTGAATATCTGTAAGCTTCAAAGACATTATGAACATATCAGAGATTTTAGCGAAAAAGACCGGCGCAGTGAGAAATACGGCGATAAAAAACTCATTTATACGGAAATGGAATATATTGAGCCTATTCTGAACTCCGGTAATGTTTCAGATGTCTTTGAACGATTCAAAACCAAAAAGGATTTTTCTTTTTTTCCGGTGGTCAATAACAATTATGAGCCTATGGGTATTATCAGTGAAAAAAGTTTCAAGAATTATACCTTTTCACGCTTCGGCGCTGAATTGCTTCGGAATCCGGCTATCGGGAAAAATCTGAATAAATTTATCGCCAAATATCCTATTGCGGATATTCATACGCCGGTGGAAAAGATATTGGAAATATATTCTCATAATGAAACTATGGAAGGCATTATTATTGTTGATGATATGAAATATAAAGGATTTTTAAGCGCACGCTCTCTTTTGAAAGTCCTCAATGAAAAAAATGTTGCTGTTGCGCGGGATCAGAATCCGCTGACAAAGCTTCCGGGAAACACGGTGATTCACGAATATGTTTCAAAAGCCCTGCAAGAAACCGATTCTCAATATTTTTTTGTGTATTTTGATTTGGATAATTTCAAACCATTTAATGACACTTACGGATTTCGGCGCGGAGATCGGGTAATTCTGCTTTTTTCAGAGCTTCTCAGAACATGGACACAGTATACCGGCAGATTTGCAGGACATATCGGCGGAGACGATTTTTTCATGGGAGTCAACGGGAACGGATTTGAAAAAGTCTGTTCGGATGTCGCGCAGATGACAAAACAGTTCCGCAATGATGCCGAGAGCTTCTATGATCCCGAAGCCATTGAAAAAGGATATATTGTTGCAAAGGACAGAAAAGGCAATAATGCTGTTTTTCCTTTGCTCACGGTCAGTGCGGTAATTCTGACATTACCGGCAGGCAGAATTGTCTGTTCTTTAGAAGAAATCAGCAATCTGATGGCAAAAAATAAGAAAACCGCTAAAAACAGCCCGGAAAAGCTATGTATTATCAGTATCGGAGGTTCAGACGATTATTCAA
>DYRC01000403.1:0-1356 GCA_020718925.1 Desulfonema limicola | reverse complement strand
ATGACGCTCAGTAAAAAAATCGTTATTCTCAATATTTCAGGTCTGCTTGTACTGGGGATTTTATTTATTATCGCAAGTGCTTATACATGGAATAAGCGTCAGCATGAGGAAATCGCTTATGTCCGCAGCCTGATGATCAGCGAAAGAAAAACTCAGTTGAAAGACCTGATTTCTGTGGCATATTCGGTATTGGAAACCGCCAACTATTACGAAGATGCCCGAAAAGCTGTAAATGACATGCGGTTCGGACATGAAAAAAACAATTATTTCTTTATCATAGACAAAGACGGCATGATGTTCGTTCATCCCGGCAAACCCGAGATGGTCGGGAAAATTCAGCTTGAACTGACGGATTCCGAGGGGAAAAAAATTGTTAAGGAAATTCTGAAGATTGCGCTGGAAAAAGGCGAAGGATTTATCGAATACAAATGGTCAAAACCCGGTACGGATAAGCCGATTTCCAAAATGACGTATATCAGAATATTCAAAACGTGGAACTGGGTCTTATGCACGGGTGTATATTTAGATGATATTGAAGAAGCAACAGCGCAAAAAGAAAAAGAAATCGCTTCGGAAATGTCTTTGCAGATTCGCAGACAAATCGGTCTGATAGTGATGATGATGCTCGGAGTCATTTTTGTCAGTATCCTGATAACCCAAAAAGTCTCAAAGCCTATCCGTCAAGCGGTTAAGACGCTCCGCAGAGTATCCGAAGGCGTGGCGGCTGTGTCAGCACAGGTTTCGGGAGCAGGCTGTTCTTTAAATCAGGGAGTGTCTCAACAGTCTGTTTCTTTGGAAGAAATTTCATCTTCTCTCAGACAGATGTTCGGGATGATTCAGCGCAATGCGGACAGCGTGAGCCGCGTCAAAATTCTTACAGATGAAGCTGAAACAATTCTTGTCAAAGCGGATGAGTCTGTGCGCGAACTGCTTTATTTCATCAAAGATATTGCTGAAACCGGCAAAAAAACGTCCGAAATCGTCAAAACCATTGATGAGATTGCATTTCAAACCAACATTTTAGCCATAAACGCGGCTATCGAAGCGGCAAGAGCGGGTGAAGCGGGGTTGGGATTTTCCGTAGTTGCCGACGAGGTCAGAAATTTATCACTGAGATCGGCTGAAGCGGCTCAGAAAACAACCGTTCTGATTGATACGACTGTGCAGAAAATCAATTCCGGCGTGGAGATGGTCGGAAAAACCGGCGAATCTTTTTCAAAATTGAATCTGAACAGGACTGAACGAAAATCGCTGATGGATCGGATTGCTTCGCTGTCTCAGGAACAGGCGGGGCAGATCGCCGTTATCATCAAAGCATTGAGCGGGATGGAAAAAGTCGTGCAGGACAATAAAACT
>DYRC01000402.1 GCA_020718925.1 Desulfonema limicola | reverse complement strand
ACAAATCACTATCAATAAAATCAATATCTTAAAATCCAAGTGCGTAACTCCTATATTGATTAAAATGAATGAAATTCAAATGGAGACTTAACATGCTATCCCCTCAGAATTTTGTCAAAGCCAGATTAGGTTTCGTAAGCGTTTGCGACTTGATTTATTACGCCTGACATAATATACTGTTACTCATGATTCAGTCCTTTCGTTGCAAAGAAACCCGCGCCCTTTTTGAAGGTAAGCATGTCAGATGCTTCCGTTCCATAGCGTCTGTTGCGGAACGTAAATTGGCGCAATTGGATGCCGCCCAGACTCTCGACTTCTTGTGTGCCCCGCCGGGTAATCGCTTGGAAATCCTCAAAGGTAAGCGGGATGGTCAGCATAGTATCCGCATCAACGATCAGTGGCGAATCTGCTTTATCTGGTCTGAGTCCGGACCACTGGATGTCGAAATTATTGATTATCACTGAAGAGGTTTAAGATGACACATCCGATTAATCGTATGCGACCGGTACATCCCGGAGAGGTTTTACGTGAAGATTACCTTGTGCCACTTGGCATGAGCGTGAATGACTTGGCTTTAAAGCTGAGAGTTCCGGCTACCCGTATCCGCGAAATCGTCAAAGAAAAACGCAGCGTCAGCCCGGACACTGCGTTGAGGCTTGCACATTATTTCGGCGGTGATGCTGCGTCATGGCTGGTCTTACAAGCCAATTACGACCTGAAAACATTACCGACACGGAGAGAAATTGAAAAAGGAGTTGCAGCTCGTGAGCAATTGGCTGCATAGATCAGAATTATGCGATATTTCAGTCAGAAACCTAGCCGTGCGATTTATCGCTCGGTTTCTTGAACATTATAACGATTCGTAATTAAAGAGAAAAAAATATGACCGAACTGACTTGGCAGGGAAAATACGATAAAAACGGCAAAAAAACCGCTCCGGTGCGGATTGCATTGCCATTTCAGACCATTGAGACCGTCAATGAACCGCCTCAGAAGCGCAATGAAACACTTACGTTGTTTGCTCAGGGAAGACCTACCGAATGGCGCAATCGTCTGATTTGGGGCGATAAAAAATACGCGCTACCTTCGCTTTTGCCTGAGTTTGCCGGAAAAGTAAATCTGATTTACATTGACCCGCCGTTTGATACCGGCGCGGATTTCTCATTCACAGCTAAAATTCCCGATAATCCTGACTCGCAGGAAGATGAATCCGCTCAATTTACCAAAAAAGCCAGCATTATTGAGCAGAAAGCATATCGGGATACATGGGGAAAAGGCTTGGATTCGTATTTGCAGTGGTTTTATGAAACCGCGCTTCTGCTCAGAGAGCTTCTTTCGGAAAACGGGTCAATTTATGTGCATTTGGATTGGCATATCGGACATTATGCAAAAGCGGTTTTAGATGAGATATTCGGATATGAGAATTTCAGGAATGAAATAGTGTGGCAAAGAAACACATCTCATAATGATGGGAAAAAGTTTGGGTGTGTGCATGATGTTATCTTGTTTTTCGTGAAAAGTTTAAATTATTCTTATAATCGCATAGAGTTAAAGCGTACTGAAAATGAAGTAATCAAGAGATTTCCGTTAATAGAAAAAGAAACGAGCAGAAGATATTGCTTAGATAATTTAGCTGCCGCTGGTCAGGGAGAACCTCGAAAGTTTGGAGATCGTGTTATATCACCTCCTTCTGGTAATCATTGGCGTTTTTCCCAAAAAAACATTGATAGACTTTTAATTGAAGGCAGAATTATATTATCAAGCAATGGCATTCCAAGATACAAAAGATATGCTGACGACATAGAAGGTAAACCTGTCCAAGATATTTGGACTGATTTTATGGCGGTGGCTTCTCAATCAAATGAACTTATAGGCTATCCCACCCAAAAACCCGAAGCCCTGCTTGACCGCATCATCAAAGCCAGTTCAAACGAAGGCGACCTGATTCTTGACTGCTTCATCGGCTCAGGCACAACCGCCGCCGTTGCCGAAAAACTCAACCGCCGCTGGATTGCCTGCGATCTCGGTCGTTTTGCCATTCACACCACGCGCAAACGGCTTTTGGGCATTCCCGAAGTCAAACCCTTTGTAGTTCAGAATCTTGGCAAATATGAGCGTCAGCAATGGGTAGTCGCAGAATTTCAGGATGTTTCTGAAAGAGCGGCAATTGAGCAGAGGTATCGTCATTTTATTCTGCAACTGTATCATGCAGAGGCGGTTTCCGGCTATCTCTGGCTACACGGCGCAAAAGCCGGGCGCATGATTCATGTCGGTTCTGTTGACGCGCCTGTAACTATCGGCGATGTGAAAAGCATTGTGCAGGAATTTTGGAAATCCGCAGGCAATTCCGCAGATATTGAGAAAAACGGCATAGATATTCTCGGCTGGGAATTTGCGTTTGAACTCAATGAAACCGCAAAACAGTTTGCTGCGACAAACAATATCATTCTGAAATTCAAGAAAATCCCAAGAGAAGTATTGGAAAAGCGGGCGGTGGAGCAGGGCGATATTAAGTTTTATGAACTGGCGTCTTTATCCGCAGAAACAAAGCTTGTGAATCAGAAGCTTGTGATTTGCTTGACGGATTTTATGGTGCCGCCGGATGATATTCCTGAAGAAGTGCGCGGACATATCACGCATTGGCAGCAGTGGATTGATTACTGGGCGGTGGATTGGAATTTTCAAAATGATACGTTTCATAATGAGTGGCAGAGTTATCGCACCAAAAAGAATCCGAATATCGAACTTGAAACATCGCATATTTACAAAGAAAAAGGGCGATACGAAGTTTTAATCAAAGTGATTGATATTTTGGGAAATGATACGACAAAGATGATTGAGGTCAGTGTGTGATTTGCGTTGATAAAAAATTGAAGCAGGAGGTTTGAATAAAAAATGGCTTTACAGACAATTACTCTCAATTTATCCGAGTCCGTTTATGAGCGATTAAAAATGATGGCTCATGCAGTTTTGCTTTCTCCGGAGGACTTGCTGACTCAATCCATATCATTTTTTCTGCCTGCTTTTGAAAGCGACATGCCGTCAAATCTTCAGCGCAATATAGCAAAGTTAGTCTTATTAAACGATTTGCAACTTTGGAAAACAGCTAATTCTGTTATGGAAATGAACAAACAGAGGCAGTTCGAGGAATTAGCCGAGTTAAAAAAGCATCGTTCATTAACCGAAGAAGAGCAGACAAAATTAGAAGAACTCATGGCTGAGGCAGAACAGCTTATGCTTTGCAAAGCAGAGGCGCGGCGTTTATTGTCTCAACGGGGACATATTGTTTTTCCCTCATATATATCGGATTGATTTAAAT
>DYRC01000059.1 GCA_020718925.1 Desulfonema limicola | reverse complement strand
GGGGTGCTGTTTCTGCTTGCAATGGAAATTATTGAATGTTAAAATAACACCAGTAGATTTTATCAAAAAAATCAAGCGGAAATGAAATCTGGATTTTTGACGGATAAAAAAACGATTAACACAAAGGAGATAAAAGATGAAACTAAGAACCCTTAAAAAACGGATAGTTGAAAGCTTCTTTGCTTTCATCGTATTGTTCGGCTTTCTGTCTGCATCGGCAATGGCGGTGGAAACCTACAAATTCGAGCGCATGACGCCGGTATTGCAGCAGCCCTGGTATTTTATGGCGCCATCCGGGATAGCAACGGACAGCAAAGGCTTTGTCTATGTATCGGATCTGGATGGTCAATGTGTCAAAAAGTTCACTCCGGATGGTTTTCTGGTAACCAAATGGGGAAGTTACGGACAAAATCCCGGCGAATTTTTTCAGGCGATAAAGATTGCCATTGATAAGGATGACTATGTTTATGTGGCAGATTCGCTCAATCACCGGATTCAGAAATTCACGTCTGATGGAAAATTTGTGTCTGTATGGGGCGGTACAGGCGAGTCAAGTGCTGACGGAGCGTTCGGAGCGCCTACCGGACTTGTTGTTGATAACAAAAACAGTGTGATATATGTTGCAGACAAACATAATTATCGGGTTCAGAAACTGACGCTGAACGGAGAGTTTATTTCCAAATGGGGAACACAGGGAACCGGAGACGGGCAGTTCACCAATCCGTATGCCATTGCAATGGACAGCGCGGGAAATGTCTATGTGGCAGACAGCGACAGAAACGGCGTGGTGAACTACTGCATTCAGAAATTCAGTCCTGATGGCAATTTTCTTCTCAGATGGGGAACTCAGGGGAGCGGTGCCGGGCAGTTTGAAGATCCGACCGGTATTTTTGTTGATAAAAACGATCTTGTTTATGTAACAGATTCAAAAAATCACCGGATTCAGATATTTGACGCCAACGGAACCCTCAAAAAAATATGGGGCGGACCGGCTGATCTGAGTCAGTACCAGAATATCCTAGCCCAGATAGATGAATTTTACGATTTGTTCATCAACGACCTGCTTCCTCTGCTGAAGACCTTTCAGGCAGAGTTACATGCGGAGGATTTCAACAAGCAGGATTGGATAGATTTAATCGTGAAAGACGCCAAAGACGGCACCTTCAATGTTCCTATGGATATGACCATAGACAAAGATGGCAATATTTATGTGGCAGACAGCCTCAATCAGCGGATTCAGAAATTCAGACCTGACATGGAAGTGTTAAGCGTCTGGGGCAGCAGCAGAGATCAGACCGGAATGTTCAAAATGCCTATGAGCATTGCGACAGACGGAAATTTTTTCTATGTGGCAGATTTCAAAAACCATCGGATTCAGAAATTTACCAAAGATGGAAAGTTCATCAAAGCATGGGGAAAACTGGGGCTGAACAGCGGAGAATTTCAAGTTCCGGCAGGCATCACAGTTAAAAACGGCTATGTGTATGTGGCGGACACATTTAATCACCGGATTCAGAAATTTACCACAGACGGCGTGTTTGTTTCTCAATGGGGAGCTAAAGGCACAGGAAACGGAAGTTTTAAACTGCCCTTCGGTATTGCTGCGGATAACAGCGGTTATATTTATGTAACGGATTTACTGAATTTCCGCATTCAGAAATTTACCGCAGACGGCGCATTCGTGAAAAAGTTTGAAAGTGCTAAAATTCCTTTCACCAGCATTCCGATAAACCCTATCCCATATACCGGATTTATAGGCATTTCCATTGATAACAGCGGCAATATCTATACGGCAAATCTGCTGCGGAACGGTTTTCAAAAATTTGCTCCCAACGGAACACTCATCAAAGAATGGGGAAGCAAAGGCGAGGCTGACGGACAATTCAGACTGCCGTTCGGAATAGCCACAGCCAACGGTTTTATATATGTTACCGACACAGGAAACTGCCGCATTCAGCAATTTGATGTGAACGGAAATTTTTTACAGAAAATGGGCAAAGTCGGCTCTGACGTGGGGCAGTTTATGATTCCGGGAGGCGTCAGCCTTGATTCTGACGGCAGAATTTATGTTGCAGATGCCGGAAACAACCGGATCCAGATTTTCAAAAAAGGTCTGGATACGGAAAAGAAGATGAAAGCCATCATCATTGCCGGAGGCGGTCCTTATGACGGAAATTCAATATGGAACGAAACCCAGATGAATGCCAACTTTGCCTACCGCGCCCTGACCTATCAGGGATTCGGCAAAGATTCGATATATTATCTGTCTTCAAATACGGCTCTTGATCTGGACAATGACGGGGTGCCGGAAGTCAAAGCAGATGCGACCGGAGCCAATCTGAAAACCGCGATTACCGAATGGGCAGCAGGCGCGGACAGTCTGGTGATTTATTTTGTGGATCACGGCGGGGACGCAAGTCTGCGGTTGAGCGCATCGGAAATCCTATCCGCATCCGATCTCAATTCATGGCTCAATACCGCGCAGGAGAGCATTCCCGGCACCGTAACCTTTGTTTATGACGCTTGCTATTCGGGAAGCTTTTTACCGGTGCTGACTCATCCGAACCGCATCATCATCTCCAGCGCTGCGGCGGATCAGGAAGCATGGTTTATGACCAAAGGCTCGGTCTCGTTTTCCAATTATTTCTGGACGCATATTTTCAACGGCTCAGGTGTGAAAGCCGCATATTCTCTGAGCAGAAATGCGATGGGATATTCGACCACCCGGCAGACCGCGCTTTTGGATGATAACGGCGATGGACTCAGCGACAACAACGACGGCGTTTTAGCGCAGACCACCTATATCGGCAACGGAACCGCAATTTATACGGACACGCCGGTCATCGGGCAGGTATCTTCGGAACAGACATTGAGCAGTGAACAGAACACCGCAGAACTTTCGGCTTGCGGGATAACCAGCGTCAATGCTGTCAGCCATGTATGGGCAGTTATCCGTCCGCCGGATTACCGTCAGGGCGGAGGCAATCCGATTACCGATCTGCCGTCTCTTGATTTGCAGTCAGGCACAGACGGATGTTACAAAGCAAGCTATGTCGGGTTCGCAACTCCCGGCACTTATCAGGTTCTGATCTATGCCAGAGACGACAAAGGCAACACCTCTGTTCCCAAGCAGACTGCCGTGATTGTCCGAAATCCGCTCAGACACAAGGCAATCATTGTTGCGGGCGCATCTGAGCATGATAAATGGTGGGCTGCGGTGGAAAAAGGTGTGAAGCTGGCTTATGAGGCGCTGATATTTCAGAAATATGCCGATAACGACATTTATCTGATGAGTCCGGTCAGCATCCCGGAAGTGGGCAAAATACCGATAATGCCGACACTGGATAATCTGCAATATGCCATCACCTCGTGGGGTGAAACAGATACTCAGGATTTGGTGGTGTATCTGATCGGAAATGGCTCAGATGGGGCATTCAATATAAATCTGTCAGAAACGCTTCTGCCGACTGTTCTGAACGGTTGGCTCAATGATTTGCAGAACCGTATTCCGGGCAAAGTCGTGGTGGTTTATGATGCCTGCCGCGCGGCAAGCTTTTTGCCTTCTCTGATTCCGCCATCGGGCAAAGAAAGAATCGTGATTGCCGGATCGGGCAGAGACGAATCCGTATATTTTCTGACTCAGGGCGGCGTTTCGTTTTCCCAATACTTCTGGAACAGAATCTGGGGCGGCGCGACTGTTGCGGATGCGTTCAGGACCGGCAGAGACGCGTTCCGGCTGATGTCCTGCAAACCTCAGACGCCGTATATGGATGACAGCGGCAACGGAATCGGCAATGAAAAGGGCATTGACGGTACATTGGCATCAGCGACTGTTCTCGGCGCGGGGATTATGCCGGGGGATTTTTCGCCGACCATCACAACTGCCGAAGTTCTTGTGATCGGGAAAACATCTTCGCTTATCCGGGCAGCGGGCGCGGGAAGCATTGATAAGGTCTGGGCAGAGGTTGATATCTGCGCTTCCGCGATAATGCCGGATATTCCGATTACGGAACTGACTGAAAAGAAAGACCTTGTTTATAATTCCGTCTCCAAGCTGTATGAAGGACTATACAACAACTTTTCCGAAAAATGCCGGATAGTCGTGTATGCGGCAGATCCGAAGGGAAATACTTCTCCGCCGATCAGCGTGGAGACCATTAAGGCTGCCGATCCGCCGATCATCAATCCGCCGGTTATCGCTCCATCGCTGACAGACACGGTAACGCTGAATCCTGTTGCTTGGGTAGGTTCCCGAACTGCCTCTATCTCCGGAACTGCTGTGGGAGATGGGATTACGGAGCGGGGCTTTTACTGGTGGATCGAACCGGGACCTGCCACGGGCTGGGGTTTTGTATCGGGTCTTGTTTCCGAAGGCAGTTCGGGCGCGGGTGATTTCAGCCTGAGCCTGAAAGACTTGAAGCCTGTCAGCACCTATTATATCCGGGCATATCTCAAATTCGGGGAGCAGTTGGTGTATTCTGACAAAATCTCTTTTACCACCACGCTGCCCGGCATTATGGGCGATCTGAGCGGCGATGGTCTGGTGGATCTGAGCGATGCCATTCTGGGACTGAGAATGCTCGCAGGCATACCTGTGTCGGTACAACCTGATGCGGATGTCAATGGCGATGGAAAAATCGCTCTTGAGGAACTGGTGTTTATTTTGCAGAAAGCAGCCGAGTTGAGATAAAACTCGGGATTTTCAGGATTTTATGATTACCGGGATTTTTTAATCTCGGTAATCCTGAAAATTCTATGAATCATGGTTCAGAATATGATTTTGAACCTTCTTCAAGGCGGTGATATTCTTCGGGTGTAATCCCCTTCGGATCAAATCTCAGGCGATAGTGAATATTTAGCAGAAAATTAAGCTCACCGGCAGTTTTTTCCGCAAAACCTTCCCGGCAGATTCGGCTGATCCATGTTTTCAGCGATTCACCGGGAAGGCGGACATAGCCCTGATGCTGTAAATATTCTGCCACATTATCAAACGGGGAAACAATACGATTCTTTAAAATTGCTGCATCGGCGTTTTCCATTGCCCTGACTTTACGGGTTTTTCTTAAAATCAGAAAGCGTCTTCCCAGTATCAATACCAAGGGAAGTATCAGCCAGAACGCATACACACTGCGATCCGTCTTATGCCACTTCCATTGCTGAAACAAAAAAACAGCATAGTCCCACAAATCCGTCAGCGAACGCCATTGGGAAATGCTCTGAGTTTCCGCATCCCGCCATGTTGACGGCGTAAAATCCGCGTCAATCCATCTGCCATCCACCCATGCCAGCGTCCACGCATGTGCATGACGGGTTCGCACAATTGCCTGATTTTCCCTATCACTCCACTCATGTACGGAAAAACCGACAACATAGCGGGCGGGGATTCCGGCTTGTCTTAACAGCAATACGCCCGCAGTGGCAAAATATTCGCAGTGTCCTGAGCGGGTAACCTGAAGAAATCGGTTGATAGGATTTGAACCTTTTTCAGTGTTCTTCAATGAATAGGTGAACTCTGTTTTAAAAAAATGATCAATACGCTTTACAGATTCTTTGTGGGAAAGTTTATGAAGACTTAACTTGTCTGATATTTCTTTGAGTACCGACGTCGTATTTTTAATTTGTTCTTCAGGAATCTGCAAATCCCGGTCAGAAGGAGGGGGATCCGATATGCCTGTTCCGCCGTATTCGACGAGATACTCCGCATAACCGGGATTTCCCTCGACACGTACGGCTCCGAAACGGTTCCGTGTCATGTCTTCTGCCGGTAAGTTACGGATTCGGACAACCCCCGCAGGTAATTTCAAAAGCCCTTTTCCATTTTGAAAAGAGCTTATGATCGTGATTCTCTGGGGATAGAGCAGGTGAATGTCAAAGGTCCATGCGTCTTTTCCCAAATACCTGACCCGTGTGAACTCCGGATGAGTCGCAAACCATTCATTTTTATAAAAGCGCTCATACACAGCTTCTCTGAGCAGAATCGGCAGTTGCAGCGGATTTTCCGGTCTGACCCGAAATGCAATCCGGTTGGAGGCTTTCAATTCCCCCACCTTCCCGATAGCCGTAATGCTCCGAAAAGGATCCGATTCGCCCAGATTTATATTTGAAAACCATTCAAGCCCTTCCCGTTCCAATAAAAGCTGCAACCGGTTTAAGCCGACATGCGCCGCAAATCCCAGAGATGACAGGATGATAAAATATCCGCCCCATATTATCAAAGAATATCGGCGGCTTCGGATACTGTAAAATCCGTAAACAGCGATCAGAAGAAACAACGGATAAAATAACAGGTTTTTTTCAGGTGAAAATGACGCGGATATAACAACCAATGCCAGAAAAGGATACGCCAGATTGAGATACACGGGTTTGGCATTTTGTCCAGATCTTCTTGAAATCATTGATATTGTCCGAATGTCAATTTTATCCGAAGTACTGTATATCTGAGCGATGAACATCGGGGCTACTATCAGGGGAAGATATCTGAGCAGAATATACACAAACTGATCGCTTGCCTGATTGAAAAACAGATAAATTGTGGTGCTGATCATCATTACCGCGCATAAATCCGCTATCCATTTGAAATGTTCGATAGAAATCTCAAATCGTATTCTGATAATACGGGAGCCTTCAGCCAGAATGCTCAGAATGATGGCACCCCCCCACGATCCGGTCTGCCAGCCCCATAACAACAGCGCCGCTGCCATCAGATTTACAGGTATGGTTTTCATGTCTGCACCGCAGGATAGAGCTTGCCGGCATTGAAGCGGAAAACATATTCGGGGCTGATCTGCATGGGTTCATTATCGAGAATATCCGCATCCGGCGGACTTACGATAATCACCCACACCGGAACGCCCATAGCCTGAAGACGCGCCATCAGAGCTTTTCGCTCATTATCCCAAGTCAGAAAAATGCAGATACATCCGCTTAAACAGCCGGAGCGCGTCAGAACAGATTCCCCCAATATGGAAAACGGAAGATTGCGGGTGGGTGAGACCGAGGCTAAAATTTCAAGCACCCGATCCGGATGCCCCAAACCTCTGCCCGAAGTAAAGCTGTAAAATCGGGAATCAACAAACATCAGCTCAAGCAGGGTCTCCTGAGTCTGTATCGTACAAGCTAAAGACGCTGCCAAAGATACCGCATCTTCAAAGGGCTGGGAATATCGCTCGTTTTGAAACGTATCAAGAATCAGGGCATGTCGGACAAAAAATTCAGCCTGATATTCTTTGACAACGGGTTTTCCGATTTTTGCCCAACTGCGCCAATGGATTTTCTGCATCGGATCGCCGGGTCTGTAATCTCTCATAGAAATAAATTCCGTGGAATCGCCGACCGAAGAACTCAGCGTCATTCCGCCGGGATGAAACATGCGCCTGCCGGGCAGATCAATGTCAGGAAGAACATGACGGCGGGGAAGAACCGCTGCGGTCTGAGGCAAAGAAATTGCAGAGTATGCAAAAAACAATCCGAGCGGATCAGGACGTGCAAGAATCAGGCGGTCAAAGCTGATGACGCCGCGATATTCGGGAGATGCGGTAATTCGGATTGTGGCTGATCCTCCGGCAGGAATATCCGGCAATATTACAGGTGCGATAGAGACAATGCGCTTTCGGGCAATCAGCCATTCCCAGCCATAATATCCCATCAGACGATCCCAGTAGTTGCGCTGCTCTTGTCCGGGTTCTGTAAAATCCCGAAAAATTTCAAATTCCGGTCGTAAATCCCCGAAATCTTCCATCAGCCAAAGCCCTTTTTGCACCTGTCCGCTCAGATTTTCAATCATAACTTCATATACAAAGGGTTCTGAAACCGTAGCAAATCGGGGAACCCGTCTTTTGGCTGAAAACCGTATATTGAAAAAACAACTCTGCAAAAAAGATGCCGCAAGCGTCATCAGCAGAAATGTAAAAATCTGATAAGTCATAGACAAGTTGGTGTTCAGTCCCAATACCGCGCTGGCAACCGTACACGCCAGCACCAGACGTCCTGCGGGCGTGAACCGCCTATGAAATTGGTTTATCTGATAAAAAATATGAAAGCTGCGATAAAAAAATCGTTTCATGTCGGGATCGGAATCTGTTTTAAAATTTCTTCGATAATCCATGCTGCTTTGCGCCCCGAATACTTAGCTTCGGGCGCCAATGCCAGTCTGTGCGCCAAAACCGGCACCGCAGTTTCGATAATATGATCCGGCGTAACAAATTCAGAACCATCAAGCATTGCCAGAGCCTGTGAAGTTTTCATCAATGCCAGAGATGCCCGCGGGCTTGCACCCAATTCCACTTCTTTCCATGTCCGCGTGGCAGCCGTGATGCTGACAATGTAGCGTTTGAGTTCATCGCTGATTCTGATTCGGGTAGCGGATTTTTGCAGATGGATAATGTCTTCCAGATTGACGCATGGCTTGACAGAATCAATGGGATGCTGCTCATTCTGATCATTTAAGATAGCAATTTCTTCTTCGGCTGAAACATATCCTAAACTCAGCCGGAGCGCAAAGCGATCCATCTGTGCTTCAGGAAGAGGATAAGTACCTCGAAATTCAACAGGATTTTGCGTGGCAATAACAAAAAACGGATGTTCAAGTTTATAAAGCTTGCCGTCAATGCTGACTTGAGACTCTGCCATAGCTTCCAGCAATGCAGATTGAGTTCTGGGAGATGCCCGGTTGATTTCATCTGCCAACAGAATATTTGTAAAAACAGGACCTTCATGGAATCGGAAGGAGTGTTTATGAGGATCGAAAATAGATACGCCGAGAATATCGGAGGGCAGCAGATCCGGTGTGAACTGAATCCGCCGATACCGGGCGTTGATGGACAGGGCAAGCGCCTTTGCCAACGTGGTTTTTCCGGTTCCGGGATAATCTTCCAACAGCACATGCCCCCGACTGATCAATGCGGCTACAACTTTTCTGATAATCAGAGATTTTCCGCGTATGACGCTTTCAATGTTATCTGTAATGCGTCTGCAAATACTTTCAACTTCATTTACCTTCATTATTGCCTCAGTATGTCAGACCGCATGATTTCGGACTGATTTTTTTTTGAATATAGCATATCTGAGCATATTTTCAAGATATTCTCCATCAATCAACGGATAATACTTGAAAAAAACTTTAAATACAAATATGATAGTTTTTAAATTCATTATCCGCTAGGTTGATGTTGAAATTGCAATTGTTTTGGAACAATGAAATAAGGTGCATATCTGTGGTAAATTGGCATCGCTTTACACCGTCAGACTTTGAATATGACTTTGAAAATGATAAACTTGCTGTCCATCGAATTACATTTGACGAGGCAGTAGAATGTTTCTTTTCTGATTTTGAAATTCGGCGGAATAAAAAATACAAAGACCGTTATCAGTTGATCGGAATCACTGACGGAGGGCGTCAACTCAAAATTATTTTTCAACTTAAACCGAAGAATGTTGTTCGGATTATCACAGGATGGTCAATATGACGATAAAAGGCAAAACAATCGGAAAAAACCTCTCTGAAAAAGAAATTGATAAAATTGTATCAGCACAGGCAAATGATGATTCGGCATGGGAAGAAACGATTCAGGTTCGTAAAATAAAGCCGACTTATTTGTCCATACCGTCCGGTTTGGCTGCACGGGCAGCTTTTTTAGCAAAACTGCACAGAGAAAAAAATCTTGGCAAGTGGCTAACGCGGATTATTCAGGAGCGGATTGAAATTGAAGAAATCGCTTTTACAGAAGCAAAGCGGGAAATAACCGCAAAAATTTTATAACCGAGTGAAATCTTGAATCGGTTGAAGGAGGAAATGAAAATATGCTGAAACTGAAGAAAACATTTATTTCGGCTGAAGAATATTTTGAAATCGAAGAAGCTGCCGAATACAAAAGCGAATATTATCACGGCGAAATATTTGCCATGTCCGGGGCTTCGTTTGCTCATAACCTGATTGCCGGCAATGTGTTTGCCCGTCTGCATACATCTTTGGGAGATTCGGATTGCGTTGTCTTCAACAGTGATATGAAAATCGAATTGGATAAAGCCAAGCATTATGCCTATCCGGATGTCAGCGCAGTATGCGGTGATGTCCGATTTGCCGAAGGACGGGATGATACGATTGTCAATCCTGTGCTGATTATCGAAGTGCTTTCCGAATCCATGCAGAAATATGACAGAGACCTGAAATTCAAGGCATATCAGAATATTGTCTCTCTGAAAGATTATATCCTGATTGACCAGTATTCATACAGCGTTGAATATTTTTCCAAAAACAAATCTGGTGTTTGGATTTCAGAAATATTTGAAAATATTGATGATAAATGTATTATCCGCTCGGTTGATGTTGAATTATCTCTCAATAGCATTTATCATAAGGTCAAATTCACCGAGTGATGAATCGGAGGCGACCATGAAAACCATTATTTTGAATATCGAAGATTCGATTTTTGATGAAATTATCAATTCATTGTTTGCGGAAGGCTTTTATTGAGATAAAACAGATTAAAGAAGGCAAGAAACAAGCCAGAACGTGGTGGGATGCAAGAAATGAGCTATAAAATCGTGGCTACGGATGGCTTTCTGAAAGATGTCAAGTTCTTAAAGAAGAAATATTACAATATTGTGAACGATATTGATGACTTTGTTCAAGATTCGGAACAAAATCCGATAATAGGAACGGCTTTGGGAAAAGGGGATTTTAATGTTAGTCTTTTCTATGAAAATATTTGACATTTTCTATAAAATCGTGTTTCTTAGGCGCACGGAGTTTCTCTTTAAAATTAAAAAACGGTCAGAAGTTATTGAAGGAGTGAACTATGGAACTTATTCCTACGCCCGATGCCCTTCCTGTTCCGGCAGGCTGGTTTGATTTTTTTCTGATGTCAACGTTTATGATTCATATTCTGCTGATGAATATCATGGTCGGCGGCAGCATGATTGCTTTTTACAACAGCCTCAGACCGACATCCGGCGGACTTGAACTTGAAAAAGATATTTCCAAAAAACTGACGTTTGTGATTTCTCTTGCCATCAACTTCGGCGTTGGCACGTTGCTGTTTTTGCAGATTCTTTACGGGAATTTTTTTTATGTCAGTTCGCAACTGATGGCGGTTTTCTGGCTATCGGTTATTATTCTGCTGATTATTGCGTATTACAGCGTCTATTATTATAAATTCAATTTTGAGCGGCTGAACATCTCCCGATCATACTTTATCGGCGCGGCTGCGGTGATATTTCTGTGTATCGCATTTTTCTTCAGCAGCAATATGACGCTGATGCTCAAGCCATCCGCATGGACAGCGTATTTCAGCAAGCCCGGAGGAACGATCCTGAATTTATCTGACCCCTCGCTTCTGCCCCGATTTCTGCATTTTATGACTGCTTCTGTGGCTATCGGAGGGCTGTTTTTTGCAATCGTAGGAACATTGAAAAAAGATCATCCGGAAAATATCGCGCAAGGCATGAATTGGTTTCTGTATGCCACGCTGGCTCAAATTGCGGTGGGATTCTGGTTTCAGATGAGCCTGCCTAATGAAATTATTGAGCTGTTCATGGGCGGAAGCAGAACGCATACCATCTTGTTTCTGATAAGTTTGGGGCTGGTCATCGTTACGATATTTTTTGCCATTTACCGCAAGGTCTGGGCGTCTGGCGTGTCTGTGCTGGGGCTGATTTTTTTAATGGTGATGATGCGGGATATGGTCAGAACCGCTTATCTGAAACCTTTTTTCAGTTTAAGCGACCTTCAGACCGGTTCACAATATTCGCCCATGATTGCTTTTCTGATCGCGCTTGTGATCAGCATCGGCATCATTGTCTATGTGATCCGGCTTGCCATAAAAAGCGAGTCTGCCGCGTGATGAAAACCGTTCGGATTATCGGAGGCGGAAAATTCGGCATGAAAGCTGTCCGCGCTCTTTTGGCTCATGCGGATATTCTGCTGATTGATAAAGATGAAGCGGTTTGTCAGAAGAGCGGCGTTACGTCAGTTTGCGCGGATGGCGTTATTTATCTGACTGAACATTTGGAAATAAATGATCCGGTTATGATTATTCCATCCGTGCCGGTTCATCTGGCGTATCAGTGGGTAAAACAAAAGCTTGAGCCTGAATTTATCTTGCAGCCCATTGAAATCCCGAAACAGATTCTCTCAAAACTCCCCAACCCGTTAAGCGGAAAACAAGGCGAAATGTATCTGAGTTACGCGGAGTTTATCTGCCCGGATAACTGCCCGGAACCGGCTGAAATCTGCACACATACCGGAAAAGCAAGACCCGGAACCTTGTATAAATTGCTGGAATCTCTTTGTTGTGAAGATTTTGAATCTGTTGTGGTCAGAAGCAGACAAATTGCTCCGGGTTTGGGCGGATATGAATCGGCAGCGCTGTTTGCCGCGCTTGAATCTGTCAGAAACTCAACTAAGCCGGTGTTATTCAGCACTGCCTGTCGGTGTCATGGGGTGCTGGATACATTTGTCATAAAGCGGTGTCCCTGCAACGATGTCAGTTGAACGTTGCAGGGAGTTGTGGTTAAAGTTGTAAGTTATAAGTTATAAGTTATAAGTTGTAAGCTGTAAGTTATGGTTTATTCACTTCGCCATCCATCGGGGCATTTCCACCTGCATATACAACCGATGCACCTGCGCTGACGCCGATGGTTCCCGTTCCTGTGTGAATCGCTCCGCACAACATTGCCAAAAAAATCGTGATTGCCAATAGTTTTTTCATAGCGTGTCTCCTTTTGCCATTCGTTCAAGTTTTGAGTTGATATTAACATAATATTCAATAAATTCAATACTATAAAATAGGTATTCAAACCGTAGTCAAAAGAGCGTCTGAGGGAAGAAAAACGAGTATCAGACGGGTAGGAAAATCCTACCTTGACAATCAGAGGGTTCAATAGTATAAGCTTCTTCAACGTACGCATGAAGCCTACATCAACAAACAAATTCAATCATTTATCATCTAAACCACGAAGGAAAACTGCGCCATGAAGACGCATGAAAGTCGTGGTTTATTTTTTTTGCAGATGGAGGTTATCATGAAAAAACTTGTATGCTGTATTCTGACAATTCTGACATTTTCCCTTCCGGCGCATGCCCATTTCGGCATGATCATTCCATCGGATTCGATGGTCATGCAGGGTGAAAACAAAACCGTCAATCTGAAAGTTTCCTTTTCGCATCCGTTTGAGATGGTCGGCATGGACATGGCAAAACCCAAAGCGTTTTTTGTCGTGGCGCAAGGCACTAAGGGCGATCTGCTCAATACCTTAAAACCAATCAAAGTCATGGATCGTAGCGCATGGGAAGCAAATTATGACATTAAAAAGCCCGGCATTTATATGTTCTGCACAGAGCCTGATCCGTATTGGGAATCTGCGGAAGACAGCTTTATCATTCATTACAGCAAAACCGTTGTAGGTGCTTTCGGAGAAGACGAAGGCTGGGGCAAAGAAGCAGGGCTGAAGACCGAAATCGTGCCGTTATCAAGACCTATCGGGCTGTATGCCGGAAATGTGTTTCAGGGCATTGTCAAGGTTGATGGAAAACCTGTGCCATACAGCACCGTAGAAATCGAATATTATAACGAAGGCAAAAAAGTTCATGCGCCGACAGAGTATATGGTGACTCAATCGGTCAAAGCAGATGGCAACGGCGTGTTCACATACTCTGTGCCGAAAGCCGGATGGTGGGGATTTGCCGCACTGAATACCGCAGATTTCAAACTCAGGCATGAAGGCAAAGATAAAAATGTTGAAATAGGCGCGGTGATTTGGGTAAAATTTGAGGAGTGGAAAATGAGAAATGAGAAGTGAGAAATGAGAAGTGAGAAGTGAGAAATGTTTTGCACTTTGCATTTTTAAAGGAGTATTATGCACATTTCCGAAGGTGTTTTATCCGGTCCCGTGCTGATTAGCGGCGCGGCGATTGCTGCTGCAGGTACGGCTATCGGGTTGAAAAAACTTGATTATGAGCAGATTGCCAAAGCCGGGATGTTGTCAGCCGCTTTTTTTGTGGCGTCATTGATTCATGTTCCCATAGGTCCGTCCAGCGCGCATCTGGTATTAAACGGCATTGTGGGGCTGATGCTCGGATGGGGAGCGTTTCCGGCGATTCTGACCGCGCTGATACTTCAGGCGATGCTGTTTCAATTCGGCGGAATTACCACGCTCGGCGTTAATACGGTGATTATGGCTTTTCCCGCCTTGATTTGCTATATGCTGTTCGGTCGGATGGTCTCCGGGAAGAATGCCGCGCTTTCCATGACCGGCTCGTTTTGCTGCGGATTTTTTGCGGTATTTTTCAGTGCGTTGCTGGCGGGGCTTTTTCTGGTCTTTACAGAGGAAAACTTTTTGAAAGTATCCCAACTGATTGTTCTGGCAAACTTGCCGATTATGCTGATTGAGGGAATCATCACTGTGTTTTGCGTAACATTTCTTAAAAAAGTTCAGCCTACGCTGCTGCCCGGATTTGTCGCTGTATTGGCAATATTTTTTCTGACCGGCGGCACGGCTCATGCTCATAAGGTCAATGTATTTGCGTGGACAGAAGGCGATACGGTGTTTGTCGAGGCTAAATTTGCAGGCGGAAAAAAGGTGATGGGCGCGGAAGTGGTTGTCTCCGATGACAACGGAAAACAGCTTCTTAGCGGAAAAACCGATGACAATGGCGGATTTTCTTTCAAACTCCCGCCGCCGCTCAATATTGCTGTTATTGCCGGGATGGGGCATCGGGGAGAATGGCGGCTTGAAGCTGCCGCATCTGATTCTAAGCCTGCCGATATTCCCAAACCGGAAGCAACGCCGACAACAGCAATCGCGTCAGGCATCACGCCGGAGATGATTCGGGTTGAAGTGGAAAAGGCGCTGGATAAAAAACTCAGTCCTATTTTTAAGCGTCTGGCAGAATCAGAAACACGCGGACCCGGATTAAGCGAAATTTTCGGCGGAATCGGATATATTTTCGGGCTGGCTGGCGTGGCAGCTTATGTTCAGTCCCGGAAGAAAAAATAACAGACCGACCTAACCCCCCAGCCCCTTTCCTGAAAGGGAAGGGGGAGACTCCCCCTCTCCGTTCCGGCTACTCTATAAACATAAGTACCCGATCATATATTTTTCGGCAATATTGTAGGGGTAAGCCCC
>DYRC01000058.1 GCA_020718925.1 Desulfonema limicola | reverse complement strand
GACTGTGTGAAAAATACCGGAAAAGCTCCCATCGCCGCATCTTCCATGCTGTAAGTAAGGTTTTTTTCCGATACGTCTGTCCGGAAATTTTCTGACCAAAGACCGCAGACGGTTTACCATATCGTTAAATGTGAAAGCTTTATCCGCCTTTTCTGTCCGACACATTTTTTCACCTTTCAGCCTCGTAATCTGATTAATACGAACCGAATTTATACCCACTGTTTACGTCATTCATTCACAAGATGAAAGGATTTTTCTGCTCAGAATCCAAAATTAGAATTGCTTCGTCTTGTTTCCAAAGCTTGACAGAAACGAGTATGAGTGTGTATAATAATCCCCTCAATGATTTAAATCTATCCTTATCAGGAAGGCTCTCATGCGTGCAATTATAACGGGCATCGGGCATTTTGTCCCGGAGCAAAGACTTACAAATGCGGATTTGGAAAAAATGGTGGATACCAATGATGAATGGATCACCAGCCGCACCGGTATCAAAGAAAGACGGATTCTGGAAAAAGATAAAGGCACGTCGTATATGGCGGTTCAAGCCGCAAAAATGATTCTGGAGCAAAAGCATATCTCAGCCGATGAAATTGATCTGATTCTGCTTGCCACCATAACACCGGATCTGATGGTTCCATCTGCGGCATCCATTGTTCAGAAAGAGTTGGGCGCAAATCATTGCTGGGGATTTGACATAAACGGCGGCTGCACCGGTTTTCTGTACGCACTCGCTACGGGCGCACAGTTTATCGAAACCGGCAGACATAAAAAAATTTTGGTTATCGGCGCGGATAAAATGAGTTCGATTCTCAATTATCAGGATCGCAACACCTGTATCATCTTCGGAGACGGCGCAGGCGCGGCATTGCTGGAGCCTTCGACAGACAACGATTTGGGAATCCATGATTTTGAGATGCACTTGGACGGCGTGGGTGTGCAGTATCTCTGCGTAGAAGCCGGAGGCAGTCTGAGACCCGCAACGCATGAAACTGTTGATAAAAAAATGCACTTTCTGTATCAGGATGGAAAGACGGTCTTCAAACATGCAGTTATCGGTATGTCGGATGTATCTAAAAGAATCGTTGACAAGCATCATCTGAGCGGCAAGGACATCAAATTATTGATTCCGCATCAGGCAAATTACAGAATCATTGACGCTGTGGCAAAAAAACTTGACCTTGCGCCGGAGCAGATTGTGATTAATATTGAAAAATATGGAAATACCACTGCCGGAACTATTCCGATTGCCATGTCCGAAGCCTATCAGCAGCAGCGAATGAAAAAAGGGGATTGGATACTGCTTTCCGCTTTCGGCGCGGGCTTTACATGGGGAAGTATGCTGTTGAAATGGGCAATGGACTGAAATATTAAAAAATTATTGCTGTTGAAAGAAGTGTGAATATCATGGGAACAAACATTTTTGCTTTTGTTGTTGTTTTGGGTGTGCTGATTTTTTTTCACGAATTGGGTCATTTTTTAATGGCGCGGCTGTTCGGCGTAGGCGTAGAAAAATTTTCGCTGGGTTTTGGTCCGAAGATTTTCGGAAAAACGGTCGGCATTACGGATTATCGGCTGTCTGCGATTCCTTTGGGCGGATATGTCAAGATGGTCGGCGAAGAGCCGGACGCGGAACTCACGCCCGAAGAAATACCGCTTTCATTTACGCATAAGCCGGTGTCGCAGCGGATTCTGATTGTCGCCGCAGGTCCCGGTTTCAATCTGCTGCTGGCGATCCTGATCTTTTTCGGAATATTTCTGACTTCCGGCATGTATATTATCAAACCGACTATCGGAAATGTTGATGAAACCGGTCCCGCGTATCAGGCGGGCATCCGAAAAGGCGATAAGGTCTTTGTGATTAATCAGATGCCGGTTCAGAACTGGGAAGAGATGGCAAAGATTATCAGCGACAGCAATGGTCAGCCGATTCATATTTCATTGAAGCGCGGAGAAGAAACGCTTGAATTTAAAATCATTCCCAAGCAGATCAGAACTAAAAATTTATTCGGGGAAGATATTGATCGCTACATTATCGGCGTTATGTCCGCCGGAGATACTTATGCCAAAAAGCTTGGTATAGGGGAAGCGTTTGTTGAGAGTTTTCGGCAGACCTATAAGATTTCAGAGCTTACGGTGCTAAGTGTTGTCAAGATATTCCAGGGAACGATTTCCACCAAAACTCTGGGCGGTCCCATTATGATTGCTCAGATGGCAGGCGAACAGGCAAAAGAAGGCGCGGGCAATCTGATTTTTTTTATTGCGTTACTCAGCATCAACCTTGCCATTCTGAATTTTCTGCCTATTCCGGTATTGGATGGCGGACATCTTTTTTTCTTTTTTATTGAAGCGGTTATCAGAAAGCCCGTTAATATGAAGGTGCGTGAGGTGGCTCAGGGCGTCGGCGTATTCTTGCTGATTCTGCTGATGGTTTTTGTGTTTTATAATGACATCAGTCGGATATTCTTCAGTTGAGCGGGATGCAAAAAAAAATTGACTTTATATTCAGAGCTTGCTATATCTCATGCAGGGTAAAGCTATGAAAAATATTATTTCCATTATCAATCTTGTCATCATCATTCTGATCGGGGAGATTCTCCTTGTCAAAGGCAGGGCTTGATAATGGTTTGATTTTTTTCAAATATTTGAAATAAAATAAAAATCCGTTATCAGCTTGAACAGCCGGTAACGGGTTTTTTATTTGACGAAGCGGACTAAGTGAGAAATGAGAAATGAAGGAGTAAGTATGAAACTCACCGGCGCACAGATTCTGATGAAAATGCTCAAAGAAGAGGGGGTGGATACCATTTTCGGGTATCCGGGCGGCGCGGTTATTGATATTTATGATGAGCTGTCCAGAACAGATTTCCGCCATATTCTGGTTCGCCATGAACAGGGCGCTGCCCATGCGGCGGACGGATACGCCAGAGCCAGCGGCAAAGTGGGCGTATGTCTGGTTACATCCGGACCCGGAGCCACAAATGCGGTTACAGGCATTGCGTCCGCATACATAGATTCGATTCCGATAGTGATTATCACGGGGCAGGTTCCCACGCATCTGATCGGAAACGATGCGTTTCAGGAAGTGGATATTGTCGGAATTACCCGCCCCTGCACCAAACACAATTATCTGGTTTCCAAAATTGAGGACTTGGGCAGAATTATCCGGGAAGCCTTTTATATTGCCCGTTCAGGACGCCCCGGTCCCGTGCTGATTGATATTCCCAAAGATGTGGCAAGGGGAATGCTTGCCTTCAAAGTTCCGAAAGAAGAGATCAGGCTGAAGTCGTATAATCCCACATATCAGCCGAATATGAAACAATTGCAAAAGGTTATCAAGCTTATTGAAAAAGCGGAAAGCCCCATGATTTTTGCAGGCGGCGGCATTATTTTGTCAGGTGCGGCAAAGGAACTGACCGAATTTGCAAGAACAACACAGATTCCGGTAACTGCGTCTCTCATGGGACTTGGCGGATTTCCCGGATCCGATCCGTTATGGATGGGTATGCTCGGAATGCACGGCACATACCGGGCAAACATGGCAACCTCTGTCTGCGATCTGATGATTGCCATAGGTGTGCGCTTTGACGACCGGGTAACCGGAAAAACCGATGCGTTTGCGTCTCAGGCAAAAATTGTGCATGTGGATATTGATCCGACCTCCATTCGCAAAAATGTTCCGGTCAGCATTCCGGTGGTCGGAGATTGCAAAATCACGTTGAACGCTCTGAACGAATTGCTGAAAGAAGCAGATTTGAGCGAGCTTGCTGAAAATCGCGGGAAATGGTTAAAGCAGATTCAGGATTGGAAACGGGCTGCCAAGTTGAAATATCAGCATTCAGACAAGGTGATCAAACCTCAGTATGTGATTGAAAAGCTTTATGAACTCACCAAAGGAGAGGCGATCATCACCACCGAAGTGGGGCAGAATCAGATATGGGCAGCGCAATATTACCATTTTGACAAGCCGAATCATTTCATCACTTCCGGCGGGTTAGGCGTGATGGGCTTCGGGCTTCCGGCAGCTATCGGCGCACAGGCAGCCTGTCCGGATAAGCTGGTCGTGGATGTTGCCGGAGACGGAAGTATTCAGATGAATATTCAGGAAATGGCAACCGCAATACAGCATCGGCTTCCCGTAAAAGTCGTCATCCTGAATAACCGCTATCTCGGCATGGTCAGACAATGGCAGGAATTGTTTTATGACAAGCGGTATTCTCATACCTCAATGGAATTTGCGCCGGATTTTGTCAAGCTTGCTGAGGCTTACGGCGCTCTTGGTTTGCGGGCGACAAAACCTGAAGAAGTCGAGTCCGTCCTGAGAGAGGGGCTGTTTTCCGACAGAACTGTCATTATGGATTTCAAGGTGGAGCCGGAAGAAAGCGTATATCCGATGGTTCCGGCAGGCGCACCCATTACGGAAATGCTGCTTTAAATGAGAAGTGAGAAGTGAGAAGTGAGAAGTGGGTAGTCAAGACTTGAAGGTGAGAACAAAGAAATTTGCACATCGGTGTGTAAAATTAGCAATGGCATTGCCTGAAATATATCTGGCAAAACATATTCGCGGTCAACTCATCAGAGCTGCGACTTCGGTTGCTGCAAATTATCGGGCAGCTTGTCTTGCACAATCAAAGGCAGGTTTTATATCCAAGATAAGTATTGTTTTGGAGGAAGCCGATGAATCATATTTTTGGTTGGAATTTATAATTGATGAAGGTTTGATGAATGCAAATCTCATAGAACCTTTATTGAAAGAAGCCGGAGAATTGACCGCTATTTTTCTCTCATCACGAAATACAGCAAAAAAGTGAGATTTGAAAAAGTAAGAGGTGAGGATTGAAAAAAATATTTCTCACTTCTCACTTCTCATTTCTCACTTAAAGAGGATTTGACATGAACGAAGAAAAGCACGTTTTATCTATTATGGTGGACAACCAGCCGGGCGTCCTGTCAAGAATTGCCGGATTGTTCAGCGGCAGGGGCTATAATATTGAAAGCCTGTGTGTTGCAGAAACGATGGACTCTGTTGTGTCCAGACTCACGATTGTTACCAAAGCCAATCTGCCGCTGATTGAGCAGATCAAAAAGCAGATCAACAAGCTGATCAACGTGATCAAGGTGCATGAACTGACCGGCTCTGATTATGTTGAGCGCGAAATGGCATTGATCAAGGTGAATGCAAAGCCGGAACATAAAGCGGAAATTTTAAGAATCGTGGATATTTTCAGGGGCAAGATTGTAGATGTGGGAACGGAGCATTATACGATTGAAGTAACCGGCACAGACGGCAAGCTGAAAGCGCTTTTAAGCCTGCTGAAACCTATCGGCATCAAAGAAATTGCCAGAACCGGCGCGATTGCGATGTTTCGGGAAGGGAAGTAATTCAAACAGATGCAGCCCGTAGCTTCATGTCTGCGGGCTGTAATAACCGTTTTTCGGACAAGCAATATTTTGCGGTATTTTTTGCCTGAACTACAATTTACAGGATTACATCCCTTGTTCACCGCAACAATATCATACTGCCAGCCACTTCTTTTTTTCTCACATCACGATAGAACAGGTCTTTGTCATGCTGAATCCTGAAGATCATGATAACTATTTCAATTGACTTTTTTCTCATAAAAATATTATAATTTACTTAATCACTTATGAATCCCGGATGGTTTTGTCTGAGTGGTGCGTTTTAATTTATGACAAGGGGGAGATGAAATATTATGGCAGGGCTTTGCAAAGCAGTGTTGATTGGGCATTTGGGGAGAGACCCGGAAGTTCGCTATACTCCGGATGGTCTTGCAGTAGCTAATTTCAACGTGGCAGCCACCGAAAAAGTCAAAGGAGAGGACAGAACAGAATGGTTCAGGGTAACAGCTTTCCGCAAGTTGGGGGAAATCTGTGGACAGTATCTCTCAAAAGGGAAGCAGGTCTATGTGGAAGGGCGGCTTCAGAGCAACGAATATACCGACAAAGAAGGCAATAAGCGATTTTCATTGGAGGTAATTGCCAATACCGTACAGATGCTCGGTACAAAAGGCGATGCTCCGGACGCACAGTCGCGGCAGCCTGCCCGACCTGCAACCCGTCCGGATGACCGTCCTGATGATGAAGGCACCGCACCGACTCCCATGTCAGCGCCGACATCTGAAGCACCGGATGAGGATATTCCCTTTTAGCGGCTGCATGAAATCCGTTCTCCCCGCAGTACGCTGCGGGGGTTTTATAGCCGCCAGTAAGCAATATTCATCTCTTTTGCTTCCTTCGGACTGAATGAGGACTTCACATCCACCACCAGCGGAATACCGCCCGGCGAGCAGAGTCTGGCAATCTCTGAAAGCCCCATCTTGGCATAAGCCTTGTGAACCACCGCAACAATCACGGCATCCACGCCTGCCAGATTTTCCATAGTCTGCAAGTCAATGCCATAGTATTTTTTGGCTTCTGCGGAATCTGCCATCGCATCATGCACCAGCACGGTGACGCCGTAATCCTGCAATTCCTTAACAATGTCCACCACCCGCGTATTTCTCAGATCAGGAACGTCTTCTTTAAAGGTAATTCCCAAAATTGCCACTTTTGCCCGGCGAACCTGCTTGCCCTGCCGAATGAGCATTTTCACAGTTTTTTCAGCAATGTATTTGCCCATGCCGTCATTGACGCGGCGCCCTGCCAGAATCATATCCGGATGATAGCCCAACGATTCGGCTTTGAATGTCAGATAATACGGATCAACGCCGATACAGTGTCCGCCGACCAGACCGGGCTTGAAATTGAGAAAATTCCATTTTGTTCCGGCAGCGTCCAAGACTTCCGAAGTGTCAATGCCCATGATGTCAAAAATCATGGCAAGCTCATTCATCAAGGCAATATTCAAATCTCTTTGAGTATTTTCAATGACTTTGGCAGCTTCAGCCACCCGGATTGACGATGCGCGGTGAAGCCCGGCTTTGACCACTTTGCCATAGACCTGCGCCACAAGCTCCAGCGTAGCTTCATCTGAGCCGGAAACAATTTTAACCACATTTTCCAGCGTACGAACTTTATCCCCCGGATTGATCCGCTCCGGCGAATAGCCTACGGTGAAATCTCTGCGGTAAATCATGCCGGATTCTTTTTCAATGATGGGAATGCAGACTTCTTCGGTGGCTCCGGGATAGACCGTTGATTCAAACACCACGCACGTTCCTTTTGCCATGTTTTTGCCTACGGCTCTTGACGCGCCTTCCAACGGGCTTAAATCCGGTATCCGATATTGATCAATGGGCGTGGGAACAGCCACAATAATCAACCGACAAGAGGATAGCTCTTTGGCGTCTCCGGTATAGGAGATATTTGCACGGCTGAGTTCCTCGCCTGTGATCTCCAAGGTCTTGTCTTTGCCGGATTGAAGTTCTGCAATTCTTTCAGCTTTCAGATCATAGCCTAACATATCAAAATGCTTTGACAACTGCACGGCTAACGGAAGCCCGACATATCCCAAGCCGACCACTGCGATTTTATCTTTTTTCGATGCCAAACTGTCATACGTTACCATGATGTATTCTCCGCCTATTAAGTCAGACTTTTTTTCAATGTTTCAAGGATATGTCCAGCGCCCAGCGATAACAGCCGTTCTGCCAGACAGATTCCGATAGCTTCGGATTCGCCTGCGGGTCCGGACAAGGTATCTTTGATAAGCGTTTTGCCGTCAATATCTGCCACCAGCCCGGAAATGGTAAATATGTCTCCGTTGATATTTCCGTGTGCGGCAATCGGAACCTGACAGCCACCTTCCAGCCGGTTTAAAAATGCCCGCTCGCCTGAAACAACAACGCGGGTCGGCAGATGATCAAGGGCAGCAATCATCGGAAAAATATCCGGATCATCTTGCCTGCTTTCAATGCACAACGCGCCCTGTCCCACTGCCGGAAGCATGACAGACTCATCCAGATATTGCGTGATTCGGTGATCAAGTCCGAGTCGTTTGATTCCGGCGGCGGCTAAAATCACCGCGTCAAGACCCTCGGTTTCCAATTTTTTAAGCCGCGTATCCAGATTTCCACGCAAAGACACAATTTCCGCATCCGGTCTGATATGCTTCAGTTGAGCAGCCCGGCGAAGGCTGCAGGTACCGATTTTTGCGCCGATGGGCAGTTGAGAAAGCATCAAACCTTTTCGGGAAATCAGCACGTCTTTGGGGTCTTCGCGCTCAGGCACCGCGCTGATGCACAATCCGGCAGGAAGTTCCGCCGGCATATCTTTCATGCTATGCACCGCCAAATCAATCCGTCTGTCTGAAATGGCATCTTCGATTTCCTTGACAAACAGCCCCTTGCCGCCAACTTGGGCGAGCGGCACATCCAAAATTTTGTCGCCTTTGGTTTTGATAATCAGCAGCTCAACAGATAAGCCCGGATTTTTTTCAATCAACGCTGCTTTAACCCAATTTGCCTGCCATAATGCCAGTTGGCTTCCCCGGGTTCCGATAGTAATATGATGTGTTTTCATCAGTGACCACAGCTTGAGCAACTGGTTGCCGCACATCCGCTGCAGGAAGACGCGCCTGCGGCAGCTTTGAGGGTTTCTCCATGTCCGCCTTTGCTGAAGAAACTGCATGAAGATAACAGCCGGTTCACATCCGGGCTTTTGCAAGTGGGACATTCGGGTTTATCGCATCCCAAGACCAGAAATTCAAATTTCCGGTCGCATTTTTCACAATGATATTCATAGATGGGCATCTGAATCAATTCTCCTAAAGACTGTAATAATGAAGA
This sequence comes from Desulfonema limicola, assembly GCA_020718925.1. Taxonomy (GTDB): domain Bacteria; phylum Desulfobacterota; class Desulfobacteria; order Desulfobacterales; family DYRC01; genus DYRC01. The sequence continues at coordinate 6,384 of DYRC01000058.1, read as the reverse complement.
TAACATAAAACAGTTCAGATCAAAAATCAATATTTTTAAACGCTGTCTGATTCAGCGGCTTTTGCTTCTTAATTTGTTGACAGTATTAGCATTTATCAGTATGCTTGTCAAAGTTTACGCGCTGTATCGGAAAAAATATGAATCATTTACTTAAAAGCTGGGATAAGGAGGCAGGAAAATGGACAAAATTTTGAGAATTGACTTATGTGCAGAGGGCGGTCCCAAAGCAACGGTCACGGATTTGGGCAATTATGCCGGAATGGGCGGCAGAGGCATGACGTCAATGGTGATTTCTCAGGAAGTGCCGGCAGATTGTCATCCGTTAGGTCCTGAAAATAAATTGGTGATTGCGCCGGGGCTGATGGCAGGCTCTGCTGCCTCAACATCAGGCAGAATCTCTATCGGCTGCAAAAGCCCGCTTACCGGCGGCATCAAAGAATCCAATGCAGGCGGGCAGGCGGGGCAGGTGCTGGCGCGGCTCGGATATGCGGCAATTATTTTGGAAGGACAGCCCCAAAGCGATGATCTCTACACCGTTTTTATCAACAAAGACGGCGTGAAAATCAAGACTGCCAACGATCTCAAAGGCATGTTGAATTACGATCTGGCTGAAAAAGTAAAAGCCGAATACGGCGATAAAGTTGCCATGATTTCTGTGGGTCCTGCCGGAGAAATGAAAATGTGTGCGGCATCCATTGCCATCACAGACCGGGAATTCAGACCGACCCGTCATGCAGGGCGCGGCGGCGTAGGCGCGGTCATGGGCGTAAAGCGGATCAAAGCCATTATTTTGGACGATAGCGGATGCCCCACGCGTCAGCCTAAAAATTCCGACAAATTCAAAGAAGCAAACAAACTTTTTGTTCAGGGACTTAAAAGCCATGCGGTAACAGGTCAGGGGCTTCCGGCATTCGGGACAAACGTGCTGACCAACATCATCAATGAAGCCGGTGCTTATCCGACCTATAATTTCAAGCAGGGGCAGTTCAAAGACGTAGCGAAAATTAGCGGCGAAACCTTTGCCGAATTGGAGAAAACACGCGGCGGAAATCCCACGCATGGCTGTCATCGGGGCTGCGCGATTCAATGCTCCGGCATTTTTGTTGACAAAGACGGCAAATACGTTACCAAACAGCCGGAATATGAAACCGTCTGGGCGCACGGCGGCAATTGCGGCATCAATGATCCGGATGCGATTGCCAGAATTGATTTCATGGATGACAATATCGGTGTTGACACCATCGAAATGGGGGCTGCCATCGGCGTGGCAATGGACGCCGGGTTGGTTAATTTCGGAGATGCCGAAGGTGCAATCAGACTGTTGGAAGAAGTCGGCAAAGGCACACCGCTGGGAAGAATTCTGGGCAACGGAACAGCAGCCACCGCCAAGATGTTCGGCATAGAGCGTGCGCCGGTCGTCAAAGGTCAGGCTATGCCGGCGTATGATCCGCGTGCGGTCAAGGGCATGGGCGTAACGTATGCCACAAGCCCGATGGGTGCGGATCACACTGCCGGATATGCGGTTGCCACCAATATTCTCAAAGTGGGCGGTGATGTGAATCCTTTGGGAATTCAGGGGCAGATCGAGCTATCCAGAAACTTGCAGATTGCCACTGCCGCGCTGGATGCCACCGGCTATTGCCTGTTTATCGCATTTGCGATTCTGGATCAGGCAGAAACCTTCAATGCGATGGTGGAGAGCATCAATGGCATGTATGGCTTGAATATGAACGGCGATGACGTGGTGGCTTTGGGCAAAAAGATTCTTTCTATGGAACGGGATTTTAACAAGAGAGCCGGATTTACCGCAGAAGATGATCGGCTTCCCCGTTTTTTCAAAAGAGAATCGCTTGCGCCGCACAATGTGGTGTTTGATATTGCGGATAAAGATTTGGATGCAGTGTTTAACTGGTAGAACCCCTCCCCCAGCCCCTCCCCGAAACGGAGAGGGGAGAGGGCGGGGGGATTTGACCGCAGGAGAATAATTATGAGAAAGGAGAAAATACATTGAGAATCATCGCGGGTGAACGGAGAGGAAAAACGCTCAGATCCGTTCGGGGCATGGCAACGCGCCCCACCGCAGACCGGGTAAGAGAATCTGTGTTCAACATTCTTTCTCATCAGGTTCGGGATGCGACTGTGCTTGATTTGTTTGCCGGAACGGGGGCTATGGGCATTGAGGCATTGAGCCGGGGGGCAGATTATGCGGTGTTTATTGATGACAGCCAAAACGCGCTGTCCGTGATTTCACGAAACCTTGAAGAATGCCGATTTCAGGATAAAGCCAACGTCATCCGATGGAATATTGTGAAAAATCTCAATTGCCTTGACGGATTCAAAGAGCGATTTGATCTGATATTTGCGGATCCGCCATACAGTAAAAATTTCATTGCTCCCGCGCTGCATCATCTTTTGAAAAGCAATTGCCTGAAAGATAATGCCCTGATAGTGATAGAACATGAGCTTGAGCCGATTCCGACAGATATTTCAGATTTTTGCCTCACGGATCAGCGCAAATATGGAAAAACCTTTGTATCTTTTTTAAAATATAGCAGGAGTCTATGAATATGAGAAAACGTAGAAAATCATTCTGCTTCAGTCTGTGGGGCATCTGAAAAAATGAACCGTAACTTTTTAATTTTTATGATAATTGCGGCGGTGTTATTCTGCTTCGGGCAGCAGGGATTTTGTGAGTCCGAGCCGGAAGTCATGAAAGAGCAGATATTTCGGGATTTTCAGATTCGGATATATCTCAATAACGAGACAGGGCAGGGCAGGCTTGAAATCCTGAAAAAAGGCAGGCGGATTTATGAGCAGCAAGCTGAGGGCAGATTCTCTGTATATCAGGAAGATCGGGAAGATATTGAATACGGCAAAAGCTTTGTGAAGGAGCATAAGATACATCCCAAAGATGATTATGAAGTTGTCCCGATAGGAAAAGATATTACCGGCAGAGGAATCCCGAATCTTGTTATCTCGGAATGGAGCGGCGGAGCGCATTGCTGCTATAAGTTCTATGTATTTGAACTTGATGAAAAAATCAGAACTATCGCTGTTTTGGAAGTCTCGCACGGCAGTTTATCGCATTTTGCCGATCTTGACGGTGACAACATACCTGAATTTATCACGCAGGACTGGACGTATGCTTACTGGAACACCAGTTTTGCCAGTTCTCCGGCGCCGGGAATTATTCTTCGGTTCGGCAAAGATAATTATGAGCTTGCGGAAAAACTGATGCGTCAGCCCGTGCTTTCGGAATCTGAAATGGCAAAAAGAATTTCTGACATCAAGGCGGATGAAACATGGAAAACTGAGAAAAATCCGCCGCCGCTGTTATGGGCAACCATGCTTGATCTGATTTATACGGGCAATATGAATGCAGCATGGAAATTTTTCGATAAAGCATGGGTTAAACGCGTCAAAGGAAAAGATAAATTTCTGCGTGAATTTCGTGAGCAGCTCAAGACAAGTCCGTACTGGTCTGAGATTGAGAAGATGAATGCCCATTGAATAATCAGATTATGAGGGAGGTTGAAATGCAAGCTGTTCTGAATGTGAAACTCAGTGACATCGATGATAATTTTATGACTATTATCAAAGATTTAATTTCAAAAGAAGTGGAAATAGTCATCAGAACTCCGATACATTCAAAAGGAGTTCCCGGAGTGCAAATGTTGAACTATGCAGGTTTTATTCCGCCTGATGATCTGAAAATGATGAAAGAAGCTATTGAGGCTGATTGCGAACGGGTTGATACGATTGAGAAGATAAATGTTCTTTAAATTCGTTAGGTGAAAAAATGGACGCAACAACTTTATTTATCGGTCTCATTGCCGGTTCTTTCGGCATGGGATATTTCGTATATGGAAAAAAACAAGCCAGAGCTATCCCGTTGATATCAGGCATCGGATTGTGTGTTATTCCCTATTTTATTGAAAATATACCGATTCTGATATTGGTATGTGCGGCACTGATCATTGCGCCGTTTGTAATCAGGGTGTGATAGTCGGCATATTCCGAAGTTTCCACGAAAAACAAGGTAAGCCGTGCTAATCGGCTGTAACTGATGGTTAGGTTTTCGTGTTGATTAAAGGTTCATACCTCAAAAAGCAGCTTTTTGAATCAGTTGTCTGAGTTGATTCCATTCAGGCAACCAAATCCAAACATTATCCGGATCCGGTGAATTTTCTATTCCCTTGACAACTCGCTCCCGAAAATCAGAGGGCTGTTGAAATCCCCAACTGTTTAATTCAGATTTCATTCCAAAAAGCAGGTCCTTACCGGAAAAGAACGTAAGAAAGTTTTTGAAACGATTCCCACCAACCCGACAGGTATAAAGTAAGCTATCAAAGCTATTCATAACTTTATTCTCCTCGATAGGTTGAACTCGCTTATGATTATTGACAATATTTTTTATCTCATAGCGACAGTCTGACTCTGCCAGAGACGGAGGAAATGAGTGAGCATGATCAATTCCCACATTCCCCCAACGGTTTTGAAGCGGAAAATATGATTGCCAACACACAGATAGCGCAATTCTCGCAGCGGTATAATCTGCAATTGTTCTTGCCGAATTTTCGAGTGCCGCTTGATAATCTTCAATATTAGGAGATTTGGAACCAAGCGCACGAGATACGACTTCGGGATCAATCAGATAATTTTCAATCTCTTTTCTTTCCCAAGACCAACCGATTTGAATATCTTTTTCATTGTCTTTGACCGTCCAATCCTTGGGAGAATTTACAGGTTCTGAGTCATTCTGATCAAAATCTCTGTCCTTTAATGCAGCTACCACTGACTTGATTTCCTGCCTGATAAATTGAATTTTCTGACCAAGACCTGTTTTACTTTTTGCAGACTTTAACTTACAACTTGTACCGGCAAGCAAGTTTGACAATATACGAATATCAGGACTACCTTTTCCTCCCTCACAATAAAGTATATTTACAGACACAGAGAACCTCCCGGCAGGCGATAAGTTTCTTCTTCAGCAATAACATCATTTACAGCTTCGGAATGTGTTGTAAAGATAAATTGACATGTAGGCGCAATCTTAGGAAGCTGATTAACCAAGAGTTGAGCTGCCGGCGGATGAAGATTTAAATCAATTTCATCTATCAGAACAACCGAGTATGCAATTTGCTGCCTGATAATCTCATACAACATAGGAAAAACAGCCTGTTCTCCTGCTGACATCTCAACAATATCATAAGTTCGATGCCCATCATTAAGGGTAAAATATGTGTTTTTTTCAGTGGGAGAATCGTTGCTGTCTCTTTCTTCTTTGCCTATGAATGAGCGTTCAGGAAAAACTCTCTTATATAAGCCCTCTAATTGCTTAAGATAGTCAATTGAAGTATTCTTTTTAAGATTTCGCTGCCTTTCCTGCCATTCAAGCAGATATTGACGTAATTGTCCCACTCCCGAATCAGATGAAATTCCTGATCTGCGTGCATTCAAACCGTCACCGCTAACTTTACTAAGCGGTTTTGAACCAAGATTACGGAACTGATCAAACCAAAATATACCCGGAAGCTTGGAGAACTCTGAGCGAATTGACGGATCGCTGTAACATAACTTTTCTGCGTAATGACGTCCCTGAAACTGAGAACGTTCTTCAAGATTGTTATCTTTTCCGACCTTCCAATATTCGCCATTCAAAGTCAGCTTGACATATTTACTTTTGCCCGGCTTAACAAAGTCATGGAAACGAAAATCCTTCGGCTGTGCATCATACCACCTTTGTGCTACTGAACGTGTTGCCTCAAGTTCATCATCCTCAAATGATATTTCTAACTCAATATACGGAGCCCCCCACGCCCAGAATCGCCCTGATAAAAATCCGTTCCAATCAAAATCAGCTACGCTTTGAATGTTTTTTGCTGCTAATTCCAATGGAAGTGCAATTGCCTGTAAAAGCGTTGTTTTGCCTGTACCATTGTCGCCAAGTATAAGAAAGCGATCAGCAACTTCCTGAAGAGTCTTATTTTTGAAAGAAACCTCAAGATTATCGAATCGCTTAAAATTTCTGACTGTAACAGATTCTATTTTCATAAAATAATCATCCTTTCAATCATCCTGAAAATAATCAATCAATATCTGATTCCTAACCAGTGATTAAGCAGTTTTTTTCCTGCCAATATGTAACTCTGAATATTAACCGAAAAACCTACTTTACCGATTTTCGTAGTCTATCATTGATAAAATAAAAAAACAAGGAGAATTTAACAATTTAAAAATATTGTGTTTTTTAATTTATCAGAAAATTATTGCTGATTTGATGTATGAGACCGTATCTGACAAATATCTTCTTAAACTTTACAAACATAAGCGACTTGGTATATGATAGCCAAAATTGAAACGATAACAGAGGTGATACCTTGA
>DYRC01000401.1 GCA_020718925.1 Desulfonema limicola | reverse complement strand
AGGACATCATCCCCGCCCCTTAAATTCAGTTAGTTGTTAAGCGATTTTACCCACAATCCGTAATACCCCATCGGCATATACGCCTTATCGCCTGAAAAGACAATGCGGCGGGTAACATAGACGAATTTTGCCTTAAACCCATTCAGGCTGAGACTCTCTATATTTGAAGCATCATAGCACGCCATCCCCGAATAAATATTTTCAAAAGGTTTATCAGGATCAGGAACCGCAATACTGGCGAAGATTTTGCGGTTTTTCGCACCTATGAAACTTGCATTTCCGTGGTTGAGCTGGTATTCATAGGGTTTGAGCTTTTCCGGGCTGCTGATGTCCACTATCGTAATACCGCTGCCGCTCAGATAGACAATGCCATCGGAAACTATACCGCCATTGACAAAATCGTTGAATGTTATCTCATCTGTCAGATATGCCTTGTCAGCCGCCAATTTCACCGAACTGAATCTTTTGCTTCCATACTCCATCGTAAAAGCATAAGTGCCTGAGCTGTCTGTTCCGATGCAGGGCGCGGGAATATTGACAGATGCCGATTGTAGCGGCTTAACCGGATCCGAAAAATCAACCCGGCTCAGATAATATTCGACCTTACGCTGTCCGGAGGTATCTTCCATGTTTGTGCTGTGGCTGACATACAGCGTCCGGTCATTCATAAAATAGCCGGAAACGCCTCTGACATCAAGGTGAAGGTCTGATACTTCTTTCGGATGATCCGGATCGGAAAAATCAAGCACTTTGACGCCTTTTTCCGCATTGTAGAACGTCTGTTCCGCATCCCGTATGATAGCCATCAGATCGACACTGGGCGTTTTCTGAGATACCTCGCCCTTGGCATACGGAAGTATCAGGACAGAGCCGTTCATCTGAAACATCAGCCCCCAATTGATGATCGGTGCAACTCCCCGCGCCGGATTAGCCGGAGAATAATGATCTACAAGCTCAATACTTCCCCGTATGACAGGCGCTTGCGGCATTGAAAAATCAATGATCTGAATTTTGGTATTTTTTTCTTTGGGGCTTATCATCCCAAACAGAAACTCAGACTCAATGGTTTCAGGGACGCTGAACACAAGATATATCAGGTTCCCGTTTGCAAAAGCGCCGGAATACGGATTATCATCCAAAACAATCTCGCTGAGGGCTTGTCCGTTTTCAGGATCAGATAACGGCACGGCTCTGAGCGTGTGCTTATAGCCCTTTCCGGTAACCTGAATACCGTAACCGTTGTTAAGCGGAATAAAATCCGTGATGTTGATTGAACGGATAGCCGGTTCCTGACGTTCTTCGGGAGCAGGAAGGTCATAATATAATGGCGCTCTGAAAGAACCGGAATAGTCGCCAACTGATGACGGTATGAAATAGACATCACCTGATGGTGCTGTGAAAGAACCGGAGTATCCGTTTGTAACTGTCTCAACTGACATGACATTTACCTTATTAACATCAAACACCAGCGAATCCGCATCCAGCCTGCCGTTCATGTTCAGGTCTATGCCGAAATACAGGGTGTAATTTCCGGCAGCCGGCTGGGGGATATACAGAATATCGGTCTGCGGCAGGGTAACAAGCCTGCCCTGATACACCGGGCGGAGTTTGGCGACATCCAGGGTTTCTCCTATATCCGTCCATTGAGCATCAGGCGTGTAGTAATACCATCTCCCGAAAGCATTGCCGACTAACCAGCAGTCCGCATCTGCTCCCTCTTTTTCGCCGGGAGACACCCTGATATTCACCGTAACCGCAGGATTAACCGCACCGTTGATGCCGATAAGATTAACCGTTCCCCTTATACCGTTGACCGTGATCACCGGCTCAACTGCCGCATACGCGCCTGTGCTGATCATCAGTGCAAGAATCAGAATACACAATGTTTTTTTCATGCTTATCTCCTTTAATTGTTAAGGCTTTTGAGCCACACACCGTAATAACCAAGCGGTACATATACTTTGTTGCCGGAAAAGGCAATACGATCACTATAGGAATAATGCCCGACATACTCATCCAATCCGAGGTTTGCCGGATCGGACGCATCATAGCAGACCACTTCGGCAGAAGTCTTGGCAAATATTCTGCGGTTTTTCACCCCCATGACGGTTGTCAGCGTATCTTTCAGGCTGCTCTGGTATGCTTTGAGATGTTCCGGCTTGCTGATGTCCACCAGTATTACATTGTTTTCGTGAAACAGATATGCAAGACCGTCTGACACGGCAGATTGACTCACATAATTTCCGAATTTTATCTTATCCGTCAGATAGGCTTTGTCAGCATCGAATTTTACAGAATTGAACGTATATGCCAGCCGATGATCTGTTCCTTCTTCTTCCCATTCGGGATTGATCGTAAAGAGATAAGTTCCCGAACTGTCCGTCCCGATGCAGGTGCCGGGAATATTAACAGGTGGAAGTCGCAATGGAACAGCAGGATTGGAAAGATCGATTCTGCCCAGATAATGCTTAGATTGTTTATATTCGATATTTTTACTCTGGGTGAAATAAAGCATATTGCCATTCAGGAAATAGTTGAAAGCGTGCATATCATCCAAACGTGATTCGGATATCTGATTCGGATGATCCGGGTCTGAAAAATCAAGTATTATGATTTTATTCATAATTGAGGCATAATATCCTGCTGAATACGTCAGTATCAGGAAATTGCCATTCATCTGAAAAATTTTCCCGTAGTAATTATCAAAACAAATCGGAGCGCCGAAAACCATCGGGTCCATATAATAATGATTATCTTCGACTTCGATGCTTCCCCGTATCACAGGGGTTTCGGGTTCGGAGAAATCAATAACCTTAAATCCGATCAACGTACGACAAATGTTCTCTTTGTCTAATACGCGATATGCCCAACATATCCGGTTTCCATTGGCGAACATGCCATAGTAAACAGAATCATTTGCCAGAATAACCTGACTTATCGCCCTGCCATTTTCAGGATCGGACAAAGGTACGGTTTTCAGTGTCAATTGTTTGGCATTATTCGCCTGAACCTGAATGCCATAGCCGTTTTGAAGAGGCATGAAATGCAGGAAGGTGGGCATTGCTGCCGTATTTTCAAATTCCCATCTGTTTTTTCCGATTTTTTGCTCGCCTGATACACCGGATGAAGATAACGGTTCAGCCAGTGTATAAGTATGAACCCCTGATACGGTTGTTACAAAATCAGAAGGGCTGCCCATCACGACTCTGACTTCTCCGAACACCAGAGAATCCGCATCCAACTTGCCGTTCATGTTCAGGTCTATGCCGAAATACAGGGTGTAAATTCCGGCAGCCGGCTGGGGGATATACAGAATATCGGTCTGCGGCAGGGTAAAAAG
>DYRC01000400.1 GCA_020718925.1 Desulfonema limicola | reverse complement strand
ATATCTCCCCCTTCCCTTTCAGGGAAGGGGGCCGGGGGGTTAGGTGAGATGTACAAAAAAATCAGAATATCTTTGGTCATCAAAGTCGGAATTGCCACAGCCGCGCTTGCCTTTGTCGTCATCATGGGCGCAGGAATACTCTCATATCGCGTTGCTGCAAAACAGCTTGAGATGATGCTGCGAAAAGAAATGGATGTCCGCTCAGGAAGAATAGCCACTCATCTGGATAACAAAATGAAAAATATTGCCGAAACCCTTGCTGACACGGCACGAAATACTTTGTTTGCCAACGCGCTTGCAGACAGTGACGGCAGAGACAATTATCTCAGACCCTATCTGAACGGTTTTCAGAAAATCGGAACTGTGCCGGTTCATGCGGTTCTGTGTGATTTTCGGGGTCAGATGCTGACAGCAAACCCGATAAAAGCATTTTCCGCCCCTGATTCGGAAATGCTCAGACGCACGGTTGATTCAGGTCAGTCGAAGGTTCGGATGGAGATGATTCAAAATAACATTATCATTACGATGACATATCCGGTTCTCTATGCCAATACCGGACTTCCCGAAGGGTCTCTGATGTATCAGTTCATGCTGTCTTCCCTGACTGATGATATTTATTTACAGGAAAATGACAAAAAGTATCAGATTATTTTCTCAGGATCGGAAAAAGACAGAAAATATGCCATGCGTCATGGAAAACCGCCTCCTGAAAACGCACTCTTTTGCAAAACAGAACTGTTGCTGCCGAATATTTTCAACGGATGGTCTCTTGCCGTGGAAGTATGGGAAGATGAAAAGCCGCTGAAACAGGCTCTTTATCAGCTTGCCGAAACGTATATTATGCTCGGAGTAATCGGACTTTTTATTGTCATTGTGCTGAGTTTTTCAGGTGCGCGGCAGCTATTGTCCAGATTGAAAGCGTTAGAAACTGTCGCGGGCAAGGTCGCAGAATCAGCATTTTCAGAACTGAAATTTCCGCAGGATGGAGATGACGAAATTGCCAGCATCGGAAAAGCGTTCAACCTGATGCTGGATGATCTTGAGAAAACTTATCATCTGAATATTGCCAAAGAAGCGGCTGAAGCTGCCAACCGTGCCAAAAGCGAATTTTTAGCGCATGTCAGCCATGAACTGCGAACTCCGCTCAATGCTATTCTGGGCTACACCCAGCTTCTCAGACGTGATTTTACTCTGAAAGAAAGCAATACCAAAGCCATCAACACGATTCATCGCAGCGGTGAACATCTTTTGCAGATGATCAATGATATTCTGGATTTTACCAAGATTGAGGCGTTGAAAACAGAACCGGAACCTCATGATTTCCGTTTGACGGAATTTCTGGACAATATTGTTGAAATGATATACATCCGGGCAGATAAGAAAGAAATCCGATTCAGGCAGGAATTTGCATCTGATCTTCCCGAAATCGTTCATGCAGACGAAAAGCTGTTGCGTCAGGTGCTTCTGAATCTGCTCAGTAATGCGATCAAATTCACGGAAAAAGGAATGGTGATTTTCCGAGTACAGCCGCGTTCATCGGAACCTTATATCATCTGTTTTGAAGTACAGGATACGGGATCAGGGATTCCTCCTGATAAACTCGGTATTATTTTTGAACCATTTGAACAGATATGCAGTCTGAAAAATCGTTCCGAAGGAAACGGACTGGGATTAACCATCAGCCGCACGTTTGTCCGGATGATGGGGGGTGAATTGGAGGTCATCAGCGAGTTGGGGCAGGGAAGCACATTCCGGTTTGAATTGAATATGCCTGAAGTCATAGGCGGCAGAGCGGAAAAACCAGCCCATCAGATTATCGTTTCTGATGCGGACATCAGTAAAACAGATACGGAGATTTTCCCGATGCCGTTGCCGGAAGATATGCGTTCCATACAGGAAGCGGCAAGACTCGGCGATATTACGGAAATCAGAAAGCTAATCCGACAGATGAAAGAGAAATATCCGCAGTTTATTTCAAAAATTCAGCAATATGTTAAGATGTACCAGTTCAGACAAATATATCAATTTATTGAAAAAAATTATCATACAGGAGCATAGACATGGATCAGACAGGCATAGAACGCAGCACAATTCTGATAGTTGACGACACACCGGAAAGCATAGATGTTCTGGTTGAGGCATTGGAGCGGGTGGAATTCAGATTGCTGGTGGCACAATCCGCCGATGAGGTATTTGAACGCATCGCCAATGCCCGACCGGATATTATTCTTCTGGATATTCTGATGCCCGGAACCGACGGGTTCGAGGTATGCCGGCGATTGAAAGCAGATGAGGACACGAAAGATATTCCGGTTCTGTTTATGACGGCTCTTTCAGATACTTCCGATAAAATCAGAGGATTTGAATTGGGAGCGGCAGATTATATCACCAAACCTTTTCAACATGAAGAAGTGTTGGCGCGTATCAAAGCGCATCTGACCATTCGGAAATTGCAGCAGGATTTGAATGATGCGCTTGTCCGCCGAAGTAAGCGGCAGATGGAAGAACTGCGCCAAAATATCATTGCATCTCTGCCTCACGAATTTTATACGCCTCTCAACGGTATTTTCGGTTTTGCAAATATCATTGTCGAGACTCACGACAGAATGAGTAAAGAAAGTATTGTCGAATATGTGAGGTTTATCTATGAGAGCGCGGAACGTCTGCATCGGACGATTCAGAACTATCTGACGTATGCTGAGATAGAAATTATCGCAAGCAATCCCGAACAGGTGAAAAAGTGTCAGAATGGAACAATGTCAAATTCAAAAGTTCAGATCGAATATATTGCCAAAGAAAATGCGGTACGCGCCAAGAGAATGTCCGATCTGGTCATAGAATCAGAAGCGGTTCCGGTGTTCACGATACCTATTTCGGAAAGCTATTTTCATAAGCTCATGCAGGAACTGATTGAAAATGCTTTTAAATTCTCAAACGCCGGAACAAAAGTTCATATCAGAACAGCGATACAGGATGATAAGTTCAGAATTTATATCAGCGATAAGGGCAGAGGCATGAGTGCTGAACAGATCGCGGAAGTCGGCGCATATATGCAGTTTGAACGAAGAATTTATGAGCAGCAGGGAACGGGCTTGGGACTGATTATTGCAAAGCGTCTTGCTGAAATTCATAAGGGCAGACTCACTGTGGAAAGCGGCGGCAAAAATCATGGAGTACGATATATTGTTGAATTTCCGGTGAATTTTCAAGATTACAAAGATGATGACAGCATAAAACATCTTCAGGAATGTACTATTGCTGAGTTAAGATAAAAAGGAGTTATCGTCATGTATCTCGCGCCGCTCAATTATGACAGATATTTCAGAAAGGTTTTCTCAGAT
>DYRC01000399.1 GCA_020718925.1 Desulfonema limicola | reverse complement strand
TTCATACGATAACTGCCCGTCTGTACAAACAATTCTGAGAGCATTCAGATCAGCGATGATTTTGTTTTTATCAAAATGATAGTTCCGCTGAACAGATTCCTCATGCACAATATTCAGATACGCGGCGATTGCACCGAGCGGATCCGGATGCTGCTTGAATCTCAGCAATTGGGGATGATGTTTATACCCCTTAGTTTGCCCCTGCAACACTTTCTGCGCCAGCAACGCCTCGCGCCACAACGCGGTTAATCCCTGAGCATCAAGATATTTCGGATGAAGCGTCCACAATCTCATCGGATTCTGAGAATCTTTGCCCGATACTTGCTGTCTTTGGCTAATACTTTGCTGACTGCCCTGATAATAAAAAACGCTATCAGAAAAGACAGAAACGCAGATATTGCCGCATACGCCGACGGATCCCCGTGATTTGTTTTTGCGATTCCCTGACCGATAAACGCACCTGCAATCATGCTGAATACCGGAAAAAGATAAATCAGAAACGACACCTTGAACAAAGAGGCGGTTTCAAAAGAAATCAATACTTTATCGCCTGCTTTTGCACCCGCAACATTGATGGCTTCAACTTCCATTTCATGTCCGCTCCCGCCCATAGAATTGCAGGTATCTTTTTCAGAGCATGATTCACATGCGCTGCTTCTGACCATTTTTACCCATGCCACTGAATTTTGCGCTCTGCTGACAACGCCTTCTTCTGTTACCAAAGTATATAACTCCTTTCATCCCTCATCCGGGCGAATGATGATTAACCTCACTGCTTTTTTTCCTTGAGGGTATTCAGATCCATTCTCCAATATGCGCCGGACAGATCGAGCGGATTGGAATAAAAATTCATTGAGAACTGATATGTTTTGCCGCGAAATTGAGCGCAGTCAACATTTAAAACCAGATCTTCGCCCACCGGAATACAGGCAAAATTGCTGTTTTTCGTCTCAGATAAGGTGGAAATATCTGCTTTCCAAAGCCCTTCTGTGGAATCAGGATAATAATTCAGCACAAACTGAAATGCTTTGCCGCGAAATTGAGCGCAGAATATTTTCAGTTTCAAATCATCTCCGACACTCAGACAAGTGTTTTCCGATGGAAACCGGATGACAAACGCATCTGTCTGCCCCGCGCTTTGTAAATCGTAAGCATTTACCGTGTCGTAAAATTTTCCGGTAAGATACTGATTATCCCAAATATCAATAGCAATTCCTGTTCCGATTTCAAATATATCCGCATCCGAATTATTGCCCCCGATGTTTTTTGCCCAGAGCAGATTGCCGTTTTTATCGTATTTTACCATGAACGCATCGCTTTGTCCCAGACTTGTCAGCGTCATCGCATTGCCGTTCGGATTAAAATCAACTTTTCCGATCATCTGTCCGGTAGCATATACGCTGCCGAATGAATCTGTTGCCATCCGATGGATAAATTCAGTACCGCCGGGACCGGATGCGTTTTTCATCCATGTCAGATTGCCGTCCGTGTCATAGCGGGAGATAAAAATATCGCCGCCGCCTGCGCTGGCTGCCTGAATATAAGAGCCGGTTGTTGCAAAAAATCCTATGTTTCCGATAAAATCGCCGCCGATAAACAGATATTCTTTTCCGTCAATTTCTTTAAGTTCCATTGCGCCGGGGCGCACCTGATCATTGCCGGTTCCGCCGAAGTTTCTGACCCAGATATTTTTTCCGGCAGAGTCATATTTTGCCACAAACGCATCCCATCCGCCAAGAGAATTTTTTGCATTGACATTGCGTCCCGGATCAAAATCCGTCATATTGCTAAAAAATCCTGACAGATACACATAACCGTCTTTTCCGACCCGAATCGCATGTCCCTGATCCTGCCCCGCCCCTCCGATAGGAAAGCCCCAGAGATACTTGCCGTCAGCCGTGTAGGATGCCATGAAAATATCCTTTGACGCAGTATTGCTGCTAAACGTTGCCGCAGCATTCGGATTTGCCGGATCAAGGTTGATTGTGCCGTTGAATGTGCCGGTAATGTAAATATTTCCGACAGCATCCCCCGCCAGATCAAAGCCGTCTTCAAACCGATCATCATCTGCCGTGAGCGTTCCGGTTTCCGGGTCTCCGATATGAAACGCCCATTGGAAATTGCCGTCCGCATCATATTTGCAGACGAAAGCATCTCTGCCGGTTCCCGCATCTGTCGGCTGATCCGAGCCTTCAAAAGTGGCTGCATTTGAAATATAGCCGACCACATACACACTGCCGCCGTTTATCACCAGCGAATGCGGCATCTGCGCTCCGGGTCCGCTTCCGGTTCGCACCCAGATTAAATCCCCTACCGCTGAATATTTGGCAAGAAAAATATCCACTTCCGCCGGATGGGTCGGATCGCCGTAAGCTGTTTTTTCAATTCCGCCGAAATCTGTTTTTCCCTGAAAATATCCGGCTACATACAGATGTCCTTTATCATCTGTTGCAATGGCTTTGCCGTAATCGCTGTATGCTCCTCCGATGCGTAGGGGAAACCCGGCTTCGCTATGTCCTGCAACGCTCAGGGCTATCAGCCCCATAAAAAGAATTTTAACAATACGTTTCATATTTTTTTGACGCTCCTGTCTGATTTTGCCTGAGAATAGCATGTCAGTTGATAAAAGTGAAGCAGAAAAAAGACTTAAACTCTTGACAAAAACGATGTCAGCTTATAGAAATAGGATTGAACTTTTTATATACCATGCTGAAAGGTGGCAAAAAATTTGAATCCAACCAGTTCTTCGGAAGCGCAGAAAGATGTTCCGCCCAAAAAAAGCGGACTTCGGGAAAATACCGAAGCCATTCTTGTTGCCATTGTGCTGGCGCTGTTTATCCGCACATTTATTATTCAGGCATTCAAAATCCCTTCGGGTTCCATGCTGGAGACCCTGCAAATCGGGGATCATATTTTGGTGAATAAATTTATTTACGGCGTAAAAATTCCTTTTTCAAACAAAACAATCATTCCTTTCAAATCCCCCCAGCGCGGAGATATTATCGTGTTTGAATTTCCCGAAGACGCGGATAAAGATTTTATCAAACGGGTGGTCGGTCTTCCCGGAGACGTGATTGAAATCCGAAACAAAGAGGTCTATGTGAACCGTCAGCGGGTTGATCTTCCCCAAGCTATATTCAAGGAGCCGCATATCATACCTGCGAGCGTGAGTCCCAGAGATAATTACGGTCCGATTACGGTTAAGCCGGAGTCTTTTTTTGTCATGGGCGATAATCGGGATCAGAGCTACGACAGCCGGTTTTGGGGGTTTGTGAATTTAAAAGCCGTCAAAGGAAAAGCGTTTATCATTTATTGGTCATGGGACAGCCCGAATTTCGGCGTCCG
>DYRC01000398.1 GCA_020718925.1 Desulfonema limicola | reverse complement strand
TTCAAGCCGCTTAAAGACGCATTGGGCAGCACAAAAACGATTTTCATTTCTCCTGACGGAAACTTAAACCTGATTCCGTTTGAATCGCTTGCCGATCCGAATGGCAGATTTCTGATTGAGGATTACAGCTTCAATTATCTGGCAGCAGGCAGAGATATTCTTGCATTCGGAGATATTACGGAAAAAGGCGGAAAGCCGCTTCTGATCGGAGACCCGGATTTTGACATGGAAACTGCCGCATCAGCTAAGACTGTTGAAACAACAGCAAAAACCCGATCTGCGGATATGCGCGGATTGAAATTCGGCAGACTTCCCGGAACGCTGAAAGAAGTCAGCACCATCAGTTCTCTGATAGGTCAGGAAAAGGCTCTGCTTTACACGGATAAGCAGGCATTGGACGAAGTATTGATGAAAACAGGCACACCGGGCATTCTGCACCTTGCCACGCACGGGTTTTTCTTTGAAGATCAGGATTTGAGCAGCCTGCAGGATGATGACAGAGGCGGGCTGATGTCTGCAATGCCTGTGCAGAAAACACCCGGTGTCCGGGTCAGACATGAAAACCCGCTTCTGCGGTCGGGAATTGCTCTTGCCGGAGCAAACAAAGCATTGCTTAAAGAAGGACAATCGCAGGGCATTGTTACCGCAGATAAAATTCTGGAATTGAAACTCAGAGGCACGGATATGGTGGTTCTTTCCGCGTGTGAAACCGGACTCGGAGATGTTCAGTCAGGCGAATGCGTCTATGGACTTCGCCGGGCATTCATTCAGGCAGGCGCGAAAAGCCTTGTGATGAGCCTGTGGAGTGTGCCGGATACGGAAACCAAAGAGTTTATGATGCTGTTTTATCAGAATGTTCTTTCGGGCAAAATGAGCAAAATTCAGGCGTTCCGCAATGCTGTATTGCAACAGAAGGAGGTTGTGAAAGAGCGATACGGCGAAGCACATCCGTTTTTTTGGGCGGCGTTTGTGTTTATAGGAGAGCCGGGAGATGCTCAGGCGGGTTCAGACAAATAAACTTGCATAATACGCCGCCTCATCTTCCCTGCCGTGCTTGCGGCATCCGATGGCATAAATCCGGCATTTTTCTTTAAGCATCTTCACCGCAGCCTCGCGTTGAGCATCACTCAGACAATATTTATCCAAAAGCTTCTGAATAGCAAAAATTCTGTATTTATCCAGCCCCGTATTGCGCGAAAGCTGGTCTTCATGCCCTCCGCGTTTGATAATCAGCGGCGTATCAATCAGATAAATCGGATATTGATGCGCGATTCTCAGCCACAGATCGTAATCTTCACATGCCGGAAGGCTTTCATCAAAAACGCCGACTTCATCAAATAATCTTTTGCGAATCATCACTGCCGAAGGGCTGACCAGACACAGGGCAAGAGACGGCTCAAAAATCATGCCCGAAGGCTTTTTATGCTTGCGTTTGGGATTGACGCGGACGCCATTTCTGATCCAGATTTCTTCAGTCTGACAAATCAGCGCGTCAGGATTCTGATGAAAAAATTCTGTCTGAACTGACAGCTTCTTCGGCAGCCACAGATCATCAGAATCCAGAAATGCAATCAGTTCTCCGGATGCCGCAGCAATGCCCGTATTTCTTGCCGCACTCACGCCGCCGTTGTTTCGGCGGATAGCAATCAGTTTTTTTCCATAATCGGCAAGAAGTTCAGGAGTAGTATCGGTTGAACCGTCATCAACAACAATCAGCTCAGAATCTTCAAAACCCTGAGCCAGCACGGAATCTATGGCTTCTTTCAGTTGCTGACAACGGTTGTAGCTCGGAATGATAACACTGACTGAAAGTTTCACTTTTTCAAATGCCGTCTGACATACCAGACCACCAGCAGAATCAGAACCACGAGTATTCCGGCATCAATGATATGCAGATATTTCCCCAGCTTCATTTCAACGCCGAGTTCCCATTCTTTGATGGTGTTTGCGTGCTGCCCGATTTTATAGCCCACGACTGCCAACGCCCAGCACCAGGGAACTGAGCCGATAAAGGTATAGCTGATAAACCGCCAGAAATTCATTTTTGCAATGCCCGCAGGCAGAGATATGAAAGTCCTGATAACCGGCAGCAGCCTGCTGATAAAAATTGCCGCGTCTCCGTATCTGACGCACCATTTATCTGCCATATCCAAATCATGCTTGGAAATCAGCACATATCTGCCGTATTTTTCAAGAAACGGACGTCCGCCCCATATTCCTGCCCAATACGCCACAACTGAGCCGACCACGCATCCGAATGCTCCGGCAAGTCCTACATAAAACAATGCCATCATATCGCCATATTGTGAAACAAAAACTTTTGTAACCACAAGATAGCCGCCGAATGGCATGATGATTTCACTGGGCAGCGGAATACACGCGCTTTCGATTGCCATCGCAAGGATGATGCCCCAGTAGCCCAATCCTGAAATAATCCAGATAATAAAAACACTTAACGCTCCGAGAATCGCTTTTACCATAATTTTTTCACCCAAACACCTTCCTATCTTAGTCCTGCAACAACCTGAAGGATATAAATCGCTTCTTCCAAACTGATTTTTCCGTCTCCGTTTTTATCCTGCCATTGATATGCCGCATCTATTCCGCAAAGAATCCGCAGCAACTGAATCACATCCGCCAAGCCCGGATTATAAGTCGTATTAGTTGTCGAAATACCTAGAACGCCTCCGATTGTAGCAGCATCTTCGGAAGCGTCCGGACAGCTTACGGTTATTGTGAAACTATCACCGTTTCCTGATTGATAGGGATAATACAATCCCGATCCACCCGGATTTTGCTGCAAAGAAGCTCCTATCAGATAGGATTTTCTGGTAAAAGTATAATAAAATCCGTTATCTGTCATACTGATATAACCGCTTTGATCTGCATTCATGACAGAGACATAAAAAGCCTGACTTGAAAAGCCATTATAGCCGGTAATGGTACAGGTTCCGTCTAAAATGACCTTATATTTCTTAAAATCGCTCTGGCTTGTAAATTTATCAGCAATTATAAATTTTTTGCCGAATAAAGCATCTGTAACGAAAACATCAAATGACTTCGTTATCTGCGCTTTGCCATCGGAAGCTGTTACCGTAACTTTGCTGTAACTATTGCTGACATTGGGAGTGATGGTCAATACGTCTTTATCCATGCTGACAGAGACATTTGAATCGGAGTTTGAAGCACTCAGAGTTACCGTATCTCCGTTGTCTGCATCTGCGGAATCAATCCGTATTTTATACGGTGCGGTATTTTTGACACTGATGGCATTCAGAACATTATTGATAACCGGCGGCGTATTCTGAGTGTCAATCGCGCTGATTTCGGCAGGTGTCAGCGATTGAG
>DYRC01000057.1:10901-15202 GCA_020718925.1 Desulfonema limicola | reverse complement strand
GGGGAGGGGTCGGGGGAGGGGTGCTTTGATTGCAGTGCTATTGTATATTTTATCCGGCTGCACGAATCCGGATTCAGCGCCAAAAGACGTTTATCTGCTCCGCGCCGGAAACAGCAGAATAACGATTTCCGACTTCAATAAATCCTTTGAATCTGCTAAAACCGCATATCATTATGATGCGATTCAGAATCCGGAGATATTGAAATCGGTTCGGATGGAACTGTTAAAGCAGCTTGCCGAAAGAGCCATACTGACGGAAAGAGCCGGAGAGCTTCAGATTGACGTATCAGAGGCGGAACTTGAAAAAGCGGTGCTTTCAGCCAAAGAAGGCTATCCTGACGGCGAATTTGAAAAGACGCTCTTGGAATCTGCGGTATCTTATGATTCATGGAAAACAGAATTGAAACATCGCCTGCTGATGGAAAAAGTCATTGAAAAAGACTTGGAGCAGGAAATGAACATTACGGCTGAAGATATTTCAAAATATGATGCTGAAAACAAAGAAAAAAAACAGATCAGCAATGAGATGATGGTAAAACTGTTGAAAAAAAAGAAGGCGGAAGCAGCTTATCCGGCATGGATTGAACAACTTCAAAAAAAGTATAAAGTTGAGATAAATGAAATTGAATGGAAAAAAATTGCAGATTCATAGCATCATCGCCGCAGTGTTGCTGATTGCGGCAGCAGCGTATGCGTCTGAAGTGGTTGACCGGGTGGTGGCAGTGGTCAATGATGAGGTCATTTCTTTGTTTGAACTCAATCAGGCTATCAAGCCATATCAGGAAAAGATCAGAGAAATGGGCTATCCTGACGATAAAGAACGCGAAATGCTGTTCAAACTCAGGGAAGATGCGATCAACAAGATGATTGAGCAGAAGATTACGAATCAGGAAGTAAAACGCCTCAATATTTCTGTCGGCGAAAAAGAAATTGACGCGAGCATAGAGCGCATCAAAGAAGTCAATTATATGACAGATGAGCAGTTGAGAAACGCGCTGTCCAAAGAGGGCATGAGTTTGGAAGAATATCGGAACAAAATGCGCGAAGAAATCCTGCGTGCCAGACTCGCCAATATGGAGGTCAAGTCCAAAATTGTCATCACCAATGAAGACATCAAGGCGTATTATAACAAAAATTCTGACAAATATGGCGGAGAAACAAAATATCATCTGCGCCATATTCTGAAAAAATCGCTGTCTTTCGGCAGTCAGTTACAAAAAAATGCCAGCAGATTTGAAATGCAGGATATTCTGACAAAATTGAAAAAAGGCGAGCCGTTTGAAAAAGCCGCTGCAAAATATTCCAATGCGCCGTCTGCGTCCGATGGCGGAGAATTGGGTGTTTTTTCTTTGGAGTCGCTTTCATATAACATCCGGGAAGCAGTCAAAAATCTCAAACCCGGTGAATTTTCCGATGTGGTGGATACGGAACAGGGTTATCAGATTTTTTTTCTTCAGGAAATCGTTGCTGCTAAAGGAAAACCCATAGAAGATGTAAAGCCGGAAATTGAGGAAAAGCTCTATAAAGAAATCGTTGAGCAGAAATTCCGGACTTGGCTTGAAGACCTCCGCCAGAAGGCGCATATAAAAATCATCAAATGAGCGATTTTTCAACAACCGCTATCTTGCTGAAACGAATCGAATACGGCGATAACGACCTGATTATTACATTTTTTACGCCGGAAAAGGGAAAAATTTCTGCGATTGCCAAACATGCCAAAAAAAGCGTCAGACGTTTCGGCGGCATTCTTGAGATTTTTTCCGTGTTGCAGGTGGTATGCAGAAACGGACGGGGAAAGCTTCCGTATTTGCAGGAAGCGTCTTTGGCACACACCTTTTCAAATATCCGCTGCAATATCCGAAAAGCTGTTTATGCCTCATACTGGGCTGAATTGATTAATGAATGGCTGGAGCAGGATCAGATACAGGAAGAAGTTTATGCCTTATTCCTGCATGTTTTGGAAAAACTGGATTCCGGGCTGATTTCAGAAGAAATGCTCAGTATCCTGTTTCAGATGAGATTTATGAGCATTTCCGGGTTCTGTCCGAATCTGAAGCATTGCTGTACCTGCGGCATTGAGATGGACAAAATCAGGGAAAATCAGTTGGTATTTGATCTTGAGCAGGGCGGAATTATCTGCAATAATTGTGTAACTGACGCGCTTATCCGCCGTGTTTTTATGTCCAAAGGAACGATCAAGCAGTTGTTATGGCTGGATTGCGGCGATTTGGAAAAAGCGGCAAGGATTCGCTTCAGTCCTCAGTCTTTGAAAGAAAGCCTTTATTTTCTTGAATCATTTGTTTCCTATCATTTGGGAAAAACGATCAGAAGCTTGGATGTGTTGCGGCAGATACGGACATAGAAAAAATGCCTAAAAAATGAGAGCAGAGTAGCCATGATTCTTTAAGCATCATTATTCTTTATTAATGCAAACTTTCAGTCATTTAAAAAATCACAATTTATGAGCTTTTAAGGTATATGTTATCACTATCTGAATTTGTTAATCGGAATTTTGTCAACGTTGAAAATTACCGGAGACATTTCCATTTCTATTCCCCTGCTTTCGGGAGAGAAAACCCGAACGTGCTTCCTTTTCCTTCATCGCTTTTCACCCATATTGTTCCGCCATGAGCCTCCACAATATGTTTGGTGATGCTGAGTCCCAGCCCCATGCCATCCTGATGATCCCTCACACCTTTTGCCCGATAATATTTGTTGAAAATAAATGCCTGTTCTTCTTCGGGAATGCCGGGTCCGTCATCAGATACGGTAAAGATCAGTTGCTTGCCGTCCGGCTCAATGTTGATGCTGATCCTGCTGCCCGAAGGTGAAAATTTGATGGCATTGCCCAGAAGATTGCCCAATACCTGCTGTAAATATTTGGCATCTCCCATCATATCCGGCAGATTGCGGGAAATATCAGCTTCTATCATAACGCCTTTGGATTCTGCGGCGGCTTTAATCTGATCCAGACATCCGGACACAAAAACATCCGGCGTTAATGGACAGGGCTTGATATTGAACGCGCCGGATTCAAGACAGGACACCTGCATCATGCGGTTTAAAAGTTCACATACTCTGCCGATTTCAAGGCTTGCAATCTCTAAAAATTTCCGCTGGCGGTCATTGATCGCGCCCATAATGCCTTCGGCAATCAGATTGACCGATTCGCGGATTGAGGTCAGCGGCGTTCTGATTTCATGGCTTAACATGGAGATAAAATCTGATCGCATTTTCTGCTCTTCTTTAAGCCTAAATGCCATTTCATTAAACGCATTTGCCAGCTCCCCGAACTCGTCTTTGGAACGGATCCGGATAGGCTCACTCTGTCTTTCCTCAGAAATCGAGCGAATGCCGTTCAAAAGCTCACGCAGCGGGCGAACCATAGAATGCGCCAGCATCATGCCGCCTAAAAGCCCGACCAGCGTTGAAATTCCCAGTCCGATCAAGCCGCTTCTGACAGCCAATTGTCCGCGAAGGTTCAATTCCATGTTGGCAATCTCTATTTCCCGTTCATTGTCCGCACGGGCTAATGAAATCTGTTCAATCCATTTGTTGATGGCATGTTCCGGTATCCATAATTTTTCAGCAGATCGGATATTTTTTATGTCCTGCGCCTGTGAGAAATACTGTGCGTAATTCTTTTTAATCGCTTTCCAATTCGGAGAAACTTCCATTGCTTTCGATTCCATCTCCGATATTTCGGCAAGACTCTTTTCAAACTCTTTCTGCGCGGAAAAAAAATAATTCAGATATTCCTCTTTTTTCAAGACCATATACTTTTTTTCATTTTCTTCCATATTCAGCAGGTTTTCAATCATATTTTTGGATGCGGATGACAGCTTATAATTTCTATTTATAATATTTTCAGATATTTTCATCATCTGTTGGATGTTGTCATATAGTATGAACACTGTGCCGTAGAAAATCAGCACAAAGATAAAATACCAACCGAATAATTTGCCGGTTATGCCGGAAATGAATTTCATGGCATCAATCATAACAAAATCGTTGTTTTAAGTCAATCTATCCTTAATAAATCACCTTACGCAACCCCCCGGAACGGAGAGGGGGAGTTCTATCTTCTCCCCCTTCCCTTTCAGGGAAGGGGGCTGGGGGGGTTAGGTCGGTTTTTAATGAGATGCTGTTATGATAAGCGTTTATCAGTAACACTACCATTTTTCCGCATCTTCCATATTCCTGCCAGAATAATTCCGATGAGCATCAGCCATAAGGTTGCAGGCTCAGGAACGCCGCTGCTGCCGCCAACATCTTTAGATTTAACAGCATCCTTAGATTTA
>DYRC01000057.1:0-10801 GCA_020718925.1 Desulfonema limicola | reverse complement strand
TTAGATTTAACAGCATCCTTAGATTTAGCAGCATCCTTGAAATCATAATCCTTACCCGCTTTATATTCCGGCACATCAAGCCCCGCATCCTTATACTGCTGCTTGTTCTCAAGCACCACAGCACTGCTTACCGGCGTTACCAGACGATACATGCCTGCCAGATTCGCTGCTTCATCTGTATTACCGGCTTTGTAATGTTTCAAAATTTCGCTGTTTGCCCAAAGCAGTGCAATATGTGAAGATACCTGAATATCCGGCTTCAAAGATTCGACTTCTTCTTTTCGTATGTTCTTTCTTGAAAAATCAGATTTTTTTCTGTTTCCACGTTGAAATAAAGCGTTTTATGTCATCCCCCGGATTTTTTGATACCGGCAGAAATTCAGGCTTATCTGTTTTTTCCAAGACTTCGACAATCCGATTGGGTCCGGAGTTAATCTGAATATCTGTCCATCTGACGCCTTTACTTCTCTGCCATCGCTGTTTCAAGGATTCCGCAGATTTCAGCATTACGGGCTGTGTGGCATGAATCCATACAATGACCGGATTCAGTTTGGAATTGCTGATATCCCATGCCTGCTCAAGTGCCGGTACGTTATCGCACCCGCCTGCGTAATCCGCATTTTTTAATTGCAAAGCAATCGCCTGCATATCTTTGTGAGAAGCTGAAGATGATAATACCTCAGTCCCGTCCGATCCAAGTATGACGCCGTACTGAATACCTTCCGGCACTTGGCTTAAAATATCTGCAATTGCCGGAATATGATCCTTCATGCCGACAGAGCCGTCAATAACAAAAATTGCCTGTTTGGGAGAAAGCGCGGTTGTGTCTTCAATTGTCTGATACACGGCTCTCTGATTATCGGTGGGTTCAGGTGTCCACGCGCTGAGAATCTCAGCAGATCGTTTGACGCGCATGATAACAGACGCATCGGAAAACGATTCTTCAGGGATATTGCCCTTGAGAATGAATTTTTCCTCTTCTGTGCTGACAAGACTTTTTTCAGAGCTGGATAACGGTGTTTTGCTGTCTATCCATACCGAATGCCCGAATCCCTCTGCAATACCGAAATTGTTTTCCAAAATTCGGGGAAGCGTCATCATGGCTTCGTCTTTGCTGTCAAGATTCAACGGACTGGTCATGCCTATGCGGATTTTCATTTCACCTGCAGGCGGAACCGGAAAACATTGCATCAGGATGCGGTCTGCGCCGTCATAGCTCACCAATACCGGGTCGCGTTTCTGACTGACCACGCTGTTGTATGCGGCACGCGCTTTGCCGCGAGTAGAAAATGCCGCCTCACGTTCTTCGCCGTCCACCCAGAGCGTCAGCCGTGATACCACGCCGCCTTTGGGAAGCAGAATCTGCGCTCTGGCTTCCTGCTGAATCTTAGAATCATTTTTAAACACCGTTGTCCATTCCAAATAACTTGTTGCAGCATCCGGCTCGATTTTGCCGTCCAATCGGGAAGCATTCAGCCAAAGTCCTTCGATTTTCTGGGCAACTTTTTCCCCGCCCAAACCGGAATCCCACCACCCGAAATTCCACCATCCGGAACGTGAATTGTATTCCGGAGGCGGAACGCTGTTGAATGGCTTGCCGGTAACGCGGTAATAAATTTCACGCGATTTTTCTGTTGAAGGCATATCATCCCCTAAATCATGAAAGTTTTTTTTAAAAATATCATGCCAGAGAAACATGATGTTATTGCGCCGGTTCACGCCGTAGCAGCTTTTCAGCATTTCGGATTCACTGCCCAATGCGCGAAGCAGTTTGACGCCTCTGATATGTTCGCCTGAATTGACCGAAGCTGCCATGTTCATTCCCCTGATGGTGATTTGGCTATGGATTTCATATAAGCCGAATATACATAGCATGACAGCTATTCCCCGCCAAACGCTGAATTTTCTGCCTTCAGAAACAGCTATCCGTTCAAGATAGCTGCGAAAAAACAATGCGCTGACAAACGCAGATACCGGCGAAATCAATACAAATCCGATTCCGAAAGCAATAATTCCGTAAATCATAAGAATTGATATGATTCCGATGTATGCCATCGGAAAAAAGACTATAGCATATATTCCCGAAATACATAATGTCATGCCATTAAGAAAGCCAAGCCATGTCAGCCAGCTTATTTTATTATGTTGGATTGCATACCACGATACGAAATTAGCTATCGGAATAATTGCGATAAAGCATCTGTGCAATACTGTATATGATTCGGCATCAAGGCAGATCAGCAGCGTCACAGCTAAAGCAGGCGCAATAATGCCGAAAAAGAAGAGAAAGCCGCTTTTTTTGCCGGTCATCTGATGAGACGGCGTGGGAACGCTTTCCGAAGGTATCTGTTGATTTGTTTCCTGATCCATGAGATTTCTCCTTATGATTGAAGATATGCCTATTCAATACCCAGTATTTCAACAATTTCAATCTCTCCGGCACGTCCGGAGGGCGTTACGCTTTCTGTGCGCCCGATTTTGATGCCCGGTCCGGCGCCATCTACGGTTGCCCGGCTTGCCACAATATTCCAGCCTAATTTTTTGCTCATGCTCTCCAGACGGGAGGCGATATTGACCGTATCACCGATAGCCGTATAAGACATGCGCTTGGCAGAACCGATGTTGCCGATCACCGCTTCTCCGGTATGAAGCCCCACGCCCACATGAAATTCCGGCAGTTCTTTGTCCGGAAACTGCTCCTGTACCCAGCCCCGGAATTGTTCTGCAATGTCTCTGATGGTTAATGCCGCAATCACCGCCTGCCGCGTCTGATTCGGATAAGTTACGGGCGCACCGAAAATCGCCATAACCGCATCTCCGATAAACTTATCCACCATCGCACCTCCGGATAAAATCGGCTCGCAAACCAACGTATAGTAATGATTTAGCATCTCCACAACTTCGTAAGGTTTAAGCCGCTCAGACATGGTGGTAAAATTGCGGATGTCGGAAAACAGCACGGTTACATTAAGCGTTTCTCCGCCCAAATCCGGCAGTTTTTCGCTGGAAAGCACCTGTCTGACCACCGCATCTGATACATACGGCGATAATACCTTCTGAAGCCGGAGCCGGGTACGCTCTTCGCTGCTCAACCGCATTCCCAAAGCCCCGATATAGCTAAGTCCTAATGCCAGATGAACGCCTGCCAATGGAAGTATCCAAAAATTGAGAAACGCGACATACGCTGCTGCCATACACAATATTGCAACACCGATAAGACAGCCGATACATTGCACCGGGCGGTTGCGAAACGAGATGTATGTTCCGATAAGCGCGACAAATAAAAGCCATATCAACTGCATCCATTGAGGGAACTGATGCGGATATTTATTGCTTAACAAGGTTTCAACAATGTTGGCATGAATTTCAGGTCCGCTCATCATGCGGTTTGACCTAAGAAAAAAATTACGGGTGTAGGGCGTGATATGAATATCCGATGTTCCTGAATTTTCAAGACCGATAATAATCACTTTACCGGACAGGGCTTTCACTTCAGTATCCGATTCCGCGCCGGGCGATAACAGTTTTGAAAATGAGATATGAGGAATCGTCCCCGGCGGTCCTGCAAAGCCGATAGCCTGCGGCATTTCTATAAAACCGTCTTTGCCGATATTCGCATCTGCCCGCTGTGCCAGCAGCGCGCCAAGCGTCAGCCCGCTTAAATGACCGTTTTTTACAATTTTCGGCATAAATCGGCGCACCACGTCATCATCATCCATATAGAGATTTGCCAATCCCACGTCCGCATAATTGCCTGAAAGCGCAAACAGATAATCGTTGATCGGCATGATAATCTGATTTTCTCCGCGTCCTTTTGCCAAGATGCCGATTAACACGACTTTTCCAAGACTCAGTTGTTCCCGAAACGAAATATCATACGTGCGGCTGACATCCGTGTCTCCCATATTAAAGCGATGAAACCATGATTCCGCACTGATTGTAAAAAGAAAATCAATGCCGACCACAGACGCGCCAACCTTACGTAGCACCTCAATGGCTTTGGCAAAATGGGGACTCCAGAATGCAAGCGGCTCATCCGGATGCGCCCCAAGCGTCTGATCGTCAATTGCCGCTATTGCCACATGCTGAGGTGTGCGTTGTTTTCCAGCCATCTGATGCCAAATATCATACCAAAGAGATTCGACCGGTTCAAGCCAGCCCAGCCGGGTTACGCCATCGGTCAGAATACAGATCGTCAGCACAAGGATTATCGCAAGTCCGTAACGTCTCATATCTTTATGTTTCCTGATTTTTCCGATTTCGGAGTAAAAAAGCGACTCTTTTTTATTCCGAGTTGACAACACAGTATAAATACTTTAAAGCATACTGAAAGTACACAAGCAAGTCAACGAACTTTTGATATTTGTAGCTCCTTGAAAAGAATCAAATTCAAATTGACATAGAGCAGATTTTAGGGTATATTTACCTGTTAGGATTTTTTTAATGATAAGGAGATAAGTCTGTAATGGATTGGTTATCAAACCTTTTTTCTGCACAACCGCACTGGTTTATCACTATATTAATTGGTTCCTTTTAACTCTCTGTCAGAAAGAAAAAATATGAAAATTCAACATATTATATGGCTGCATGAATTTGAAGATAAACTGTTTCATAAACATAATGTACTTGTGGAAGAAGTTGAAGAAGTCTTATTTGATAAACCGCATATCCGGTTTGTGGAGAAAGGACATTATGATGATGAAGATTTATATGCCGCTTATGGAAAAACTTCAGGCGGGCGATGGCTGATTATTTTTTTTGTTCTGAAAAATAAACATGATGCACTGGTTATTAGTGCGCGAAATATGGATCGGAAGGAGCGACACTTATATGCAAGAAGATAAAGTAAGCAGTATTTCTCATTCTCATACATTGGAAGAAATGGCAGATTTCTGGGATACCCACAGTCTTGCCGACTATGACGACATGACTTATGAAGCAGACATGACATTTGATTCTTCAGCGAGACGAAGTGTGGTAAATATTGAGCCGGATCTGATGACAGATATATATCGGCTTGCTCATGAGCGAAAAATCAGTATGCAAACGCTGATTAATGTCTGGTTGCGTCAATGTGTGGACAGAGTTTCCTCTCAAGCTGTCGGCGTATAATAGTCAATTAATGTTGTAAAGTCTAAAACCTAACCATCAGTTGCAGCCGATTCACACGGTTGAACTTGTTGTTAGGTAATATTTAACGATTCAATCGTTGAAAGATATTGATGAATATTCTTTTAATCAGCACCTCCTATCCGACAAACAATGAGGATTGGCGAGGCAGATTTATTGCAGATATGGCGGAATCGTTAAGCAGATGCCATGACATCAGGCTGAAAACGTGGATGCCGCCGGGCAGCCTTCCGCCGGGTGTCAGCGATGCCGCGCTTGCCGAAGAATCCCAGTGGCTTGTGAATTTACTGGCGCAGGGCGGAATAGCGCATATTCTTCGCACCAAAGGCATAAAGGGCATGTCTGCCGTATTCGGGCTGCTCAGACGCTTATGGCAGGTATTCCGCCGCGAATCGGATATTGACGTACTTCATGTCAATTGGCTGCAAAATGCCCTGCCGCTATGGGGAAACAACCGCCCTGCGGTCATCAGCGTTTTGGGCAGCGATTATAAGCTGTTGCAGATACCCGGCATGATTTTGCTGCTTCGTCAGGTGTTTAAACAGCGCAAATGCGTGATTGCCCCGAATGCACAATGGATGGGGATGCTGCTTGAAAAAAAATTCGGCGATATTGCTGAAATACATCCGGTTCCGTTCGGTGTACATCAGCGGTGGTTTGATATTGTCCGGCAAAAAACTCAAAGCAAACGCTTATGGCTGATTGTCTCACGGCTGACGCATAACAAAATCGGTCCCTTGTTTGAATGGGGAGAACGCGTTTTTACCGGAGATGATGAACTGCATCTTTTCGGTCCCATGCAGGATACGATGTCTGTGCCAAAATGGGTTCACTATCACGGCGCAACTTATCCGGAAGCACTTGAAAAAGAATGGTTTCCCAAAGCATCCGGCTTGGTTACCCTGAGTCGGCATGATGAAGGCAGACCGCAGGTAATGATAGAGGCAATGGCTGCGGGGCTTCCCGTAATTGCGTCTGATCTGATCGCTCATCGGGATATTATCCGAGATCGTGAAACCGGCTGGATAGTCCGCTCTGTGCAGGAATTTGAAGAAGCAATCTCGTTTCTCTCCGATCCGAAAAATAACGATCAGATGGGAACAGCCGCGCATGAATGGATTGTCCGGCATATCGGTACGTGGCAGGATTGTGCCAAACGATATGCGGACATTTATCGGAAATTGACAGGATAACCGCATGAAAAATAAAACAGTGTTGCTGTTAGGCGGGGGCGGTTTTTTGGGAAGCGCGTTAGCCGGACATTTATCTAAGCAGGATTATACCGTGCATATTCTCACCCGGCGCGCAATGTCTTCTGATGCGCCGAATGTAATCGTGCATCAGGGCAGTCTGGATGATCATGCCATTCTTGAAAAAATTTTGCCGATATGCAGCACGGTTATTCATCTTGCCTCCACCACCACGCCCGGCAGTTCTGCCAATCATCCTCTGATTGAAGCAGAGCAGAATATTGCGCCGACGTTGCGTTTTTTGCAGATACTTCAGCAATATAACGGTATTCAGCTTATATTTGTGTCTTCCGGCGGAACGCTCTATGGAAATCCGAAAACAATTCCTGTCAGCGAAGAACATGGGCTGTATCCGCGCTCTTATCACGGCGCAGGCAAAGCGGCGATAGAGGCGTTTCTGATGGCATACAGCATTCGCCCCGGAAAGCATGTAACCATTCTCCGCCCTTCCAATTTATACGGTCCCGGTCAGACTATGCGGCAGGGATTCGGGGTCATCCGCACCATGCTGGAGAATCTGCACAATGATGCCATGACGGACATCTGGGGTGATGGGGAAAATGTTCGGGATTTTCTCTATATTTCAGATATGTTAGCTGTGTTTGACATACTGCTGAATTGTCAAGATCATACCGGCATTTACAATGTCGGCGCCGGAAAAGGGCATAGCATCAATCAGATTCGGCAAGTTATTGAACAAGTCTGCGGCAAAACCTTTAAATTCAGGCATCTTCCGGTGCGGGATGTGGATGTGCGGCAGGTGGTCTTGGATTGCTCCCGATTGAAAGAGCAGTTGGGCTGGCAGCCGCAGGTAAGTCTTGAACAAGGCATCCGGCAGACATGGGAATGGGTGAAATCGTTATGAATCCGGTATGTTCAGTTTGTATTGCCAATTATAACGGCATGGGATTTATCGAAGCCTGCCTGAAATCCGTCATGGCTCAGGACTGCGCGTTTGAGGTTGAAATCATTGTGCATGATGATGCTTCGACAGATGATTCCGTCAAAGTTATCCGCCAGCATTTCCCACAGGTAAAATTGATTGAAAGCAGGGAAAACGTAGGTTTCTGCATTTCCAATAACCGCATGGCAGCACAAGCCGAAGGCGAGTATATTCTGCTGCTTAACAATGACGCCGAATTATTCCCGGATGCCTTACGCCATTTTTATGACTATGCCCGAAACCAAGAGCGACCGGGTATTCTGGGGCTTGCTCAGTATCATGCGGCTACCGGAGAACTGATTGACAGAGGATCAGTATTTGATCCGTTTCTGAATGCCATGCCGAATCTGAACAAAGTGCGGCATGACGTAGGAATGGTTATCGGCGCGTGTCTGTGGCTGCCTAAATCGCTTTGGGATGAATTGGGCGGATTTCCAGAATTTTTTCATACCTTAGCTGAAGATATGTATTTATGCTGCTTGGCGCATCTCAAAGATTATTCTATTGAAATATTGGAAGATTCAGGATTTAAGCACTGGGTCGGCGCAAGTCTGGGCGGCGGCAAAGTGGTTCGTCAGCGTCTGTCAACATCCGTTAAGCGGCGGGCATGGAGCGAGCGCAACAAAAGCTTTGTGATGGCAATTACTTATCCATCTCCGGCTTTTCAGATCATGTTTCCTTTGCACCTGTTTTTGCTATTGCTGGAAGGCGCGGCAATATCGCTGATTAAACGGGATGTAAGGCTGTTTAAAACCATTTATCTTTCAGCGATTCGGGAGATTTGGAAAAATCGGAAAACGCTTTTTTCTCTGCGTCAACAAATCCAATCCTGCCGAAGAATTTCTCTCAAGCGATTTTTCAGCGTATT
Organism: Desulfonema limicola; assembly: GCA_020718925.1. Lineage (GTDB taxonomy): Bacteria > Desulfobacterota > Desulfobacteria > Desulfobacterales > DYRC01 > DYRC01. Next base: position 2,610 of record DYRC01000057.1, on the reverse strand, counting down.
CAGCATGATTCCCTATAAATTTAAAATGCTTATCCGACATGGAATGCCGAGCATACGATGATGATATGACTGTCTGAACCGGGATTCACAAGATTAACGGATTACCGGGATTAATCGTGGCAATCTTTTAATCCTGAAAATCATGGTTCAGACAATGATTCAAACCTCTATGATGCGTATATTTTTTCTGACAAACAACTCATAAAGCGGCTTAATGCGGGGATTCACGGCTAGCAATTTGTTCAGCCCGACCGATGTGCAGGCAATATCAGGATAAATGTCTCTGATATTGATAAGCGCACTGCTGACATAAGAAATTACTTCTGTCGGGCAATACTGAGAAATGAGCATTTCCGCCGGGAGCGTGGAATAGATAGGCGTTATCTGACCCCACCCCACCCCCTCCCCGGAACAGAGAGGGGAGCAGTTCTCCCCCTTCCCTTTCAGGGAAGGGGGCCGGGGGGTTAGGTGAGTGGAAACCGAAGGATGGGATTTATACAAAATTTCGTCAAATTCCCCTGATGCAAGATACTGATATAATGCGGCTCTCATTTTTTCCGAATCTTTTTTACTCAGCAGACTTTCAATATCCTGATCTAAAAACAAGCATATTTTCTTATCATTCCTGAATTGTTCTTTCTCTGTTCGGATAATGCGAATCTGACCGCAATCTGTCAGCAGTCCGTCAGGATTAAAGGTATAAACGCCCGAATACACTCGCTTATCAAAAGCAGTCAGATGCCCCGTATATGGCGTGTAGTTTATTCCCAAAACCCATGCCAGAACGCATTTCACAAGCATTGTCAGCAGAGGTTTTATCGTGATTTTCGACTCATAATAATTGAGAATCCCATCAGGAATCAGATATGCTTCTTTTTCCTTGATGCCGAACAGCAGATAATTTGTCGGAAGATGATAGGGATGCGGAATATATACTGACAATTTCTCTTTACGCCTGAGAAGCTGTTTTATCTTTCTTCTGAATTGCGTCATAGCGGCAAAATACGCCCTCAGCCCGCGAGTATTGTATTTGAACACCGTGCAGTTCGGAATCTCAAAATCAATATCGGATTTATAGAAAACAAAGCAGATATTGACAATATGGCTGTCCGGCGACATCTGCTTTATAATAGATGAAATCGCAAGCAGTTGAACCGGCGCAATCGCAACAAAAATATTTATCATGGCTTAGGCAATATCCTTTTGGGGAAATACAGCGTACTTGCAATCAGCAAAAACGCATAAATGATGTATGTCAGCGATGTTGCCCATGCAATGCCTTCGATGCCGAGATTCAGCTTCAGACTCAGCCCGCAAAGCAGAACAACAATGATAATTGCGATGAACTGAATGCTCAGATAGATGTTCTGAAGCCCGACTGTGTTGAGAAAATTGGCAAATCCGCCGACCAGCGATAAAAAATACACACCGACAATCATAATTTTCAAAGACGCAATTCCTTTGATGTATTCAGGCAGAAAATATCCGATCAGCGGCGGAAGTAAGACATAAACGCCGATCAGCATGATTGCCATAATCCACATCAGATGAATAGTCGGACGATAAATCAGCGGTTTCAAAGACTCTGCCTGCCGGGTTTCGCCGAATTTTCTACTCATGCGCGGATAAATAATCTGCGCCACCGTCATCGGCAATAACAGCAGCATCCCGGCTGCCATCACAGAAAGCGAATAATATCCCATCTGTTCTTTGCCCAGATATTTCAGAATTGCCATTCTGTCAACCGTAGTCATAATACCATACGCAACACCGGCGAGCATAATGGGAAAGCCCGTTTTTGAAAGCGTCCATGCGGTTTTCCACTCAAATGCGGGTTTTGCTTTTATCGGTATTTTTCTTAAAATATAGCCAAGAATCGCTAAATTTACAATCAGTTGTCCGGCTAAAAATCCGTCAAATCGGAAATAATAGGTCAGGGGCAATACCACCAGCAAGGTCAGAACGGAAAAAATGGTCTGCTGAATGCTCATAAATCCGAACAGATGATGCGATTTCAAAAGCATCTGATAAAAAAGGTAAAATTGCTGGCTTATCAATATCAGCGAGATAAATCTCAATCCGGTAATCGTTTCGGTATCCGAATCAGTCAGATAAGATGCTATAAATACGATAACTGCCAATACCAGCGAAGACACGCATATCGCGCCCAGACTGACATTTTGGATTTCTTGGATTTTTTCAGTATTTTCCGCGCCAAGATAATACGGAACATCCCTATTCATGGCATTCAGAACGCCGAGGTGGGAATTCATGCCGTAAGATAAAATCAGGATCAGACCGTTCCACAACCCGTAAGTTTTAGGTCCGAGCAGTTTTGCAACATACAGATATGTCAGAAATTTCGAGCCTTGAAAAAAAATATTGCTTAACGTGAACCAGAATATGTCTCTGGTCATAACCCCTCCCACAGCCCCCAATGCCATTAAGTTAAGAAATTGTCTGTTATAAATGAGTCTGAGAAGACGTGGGAATTCGGGCAGTTTATCGGAGCGCACGCGGAATCGGACATCGGAATTATAACACCATGTTCAGCAGGCGCGGGCTGTTTCGCGCTCCGCTGCAACTGATGGTTAGCTGCTTGTGTTAATA
>DYRC01000397.1 GCA_020718925.1 Desulfonema limicola | reverse complement strand
GGAAATAATTTGTCCATAAGCCGGGGCGAGGTGTTATACCAAATCGCTTTCAAACCCACCTAACCCCCCGGCCCCCTTCCCTGAAAGGGAAGGGGGAGACGTCATCACTGCTCCCCTCTCCTTTCAGGGGAGGGGCCGGGGGGGAGGGGTGCTTTGATAGCGAATCAGTATCAGTCTCTCCCCGGCAATCTTTTTTTACATTATATTCAATTATAGCTTTCCTATTTCATCTGTGTAAAATATATGGTTCTTTGGTATTTTGCGGGGTAGTAAAAAACAAATCCGAAGGATTGATATTATTATAGAAAAAGCATAAAATATATCGCCGAATCCCGAAGGGATGATATTATTACCGTTGTCAGAGATGTCACCCTTTCAGGGTTTCGGAACGCGGCATAGCTTCTTTCTGTAATAATTACAGCCCTTCGGGCTTTTCTGATTTACTCCCCCGCAAAATACCAGAGAGCCGATAATTTCCGTTTCCATCTGTCATACCTCCGGCTGTTTTTTTCAGACTCAGAAAGTTTCACAGGTTAAAATATCATGGCGATTTCAGATTGGAAATTTTCTCAGTAAATTCCGATGAATCATGTCCGCATTCTGCGGCTTTGTAAAATTCGCTCAATGCCTCTTCCATGCGATTCTGCTTGAAATATGCCAAGCCCAGCCGATGTCGGAAAAGTCCGTTATCCGGCGCGATTTCAATACTATGCTGGCAAAACGCAATGGCAATATCGGGATTTTCTCCTTGAAGAACAAATAACTCGCCCAACGCGGATAAAGATTCGGCATCCGAAGGATTGAGTTTTACTGCCTTTTTATAAGCTTTGATTGCCTCTTCTGCGAGATTAAGCGCGGTGCAGCATTCGCCCAAATACCGCCACGCTGAAACAGACTCCGGCTTTATGACTGTTGCTTTTTCCAAAAACTCTTTCGCATTTTCAGGCTTTTCGGATTTCAGATACAGCTTGCCGAGTTGAAAATATACCTCAAAAACATCCTCTCCGGTCTGAGCCGCGTATGAAAAATGCGCTATTGCTTTTTCCGTATCATTCATCAGCAGGGTAACCAGCCCGGCATTATAATGCGCCATAACTTCATTCGGCGCGATCTGAATGGCGGTTTCAAATTCTTCCAGCGCGGATTTGTGCGCGCCCAACGCGCCGTAGCATACGCCGAGACTGTTGTGAATGTTGACATTGGATGGATCAAGCAGGAGTGCGGTTTTAAATTCTTCAATGGCTTTATGGATATGTCCTTCCTGATAAAATTTATCGCCGCTGATATTTAAACTGACCGCATCAAACACCGCGACTTTGCCCTGACCTGAAATCGCCGCATGTTCCAAGGCTTTGCGGGCATTTTCAATCATGCGATCCCTGCTGAAATTGGCTTGGGGATAGCCCGCAATGCCGATATTGATATTCTGATTGAGCGGCAGTTTTCCGATCAGTTTGTGTGCCAGTTTGAATGCAGATTCAACCGATTTATCCGGAAAAAAACATGCCAGAAGATGTTGCTCCGCAATGCCCCACACCGCCCGTTCCTGTCTGCAAAAATCATCTGCAATTTTTGCCGCTTCAAGAAAAAACATTGGGGAGCGAATCAGCATCACGGCAAAGGTGAGCGATGAATCCAGCGCAGTCATGGCAGATTCAATCAACGATTTTCCGGCGGGCTTATCCGGGAAAAGCTTTTGAAATTCATCCGAAACAATAAGCGTCTCCGAAGATTTCTGCTCATCTTCCCGCGCATCGCTTTTATAAAGCAGAAATTCCTGACTGCAACTGCGGCTGCCATGAAATACAGACTGCATTATTGAACATCCTCTTTGAGTATCTTGTGAAACGCCGACATAATTACGTCAATATCGGCATCCTGAACCGTTCTCATATCCATAATAAATGCGTCTTCCTCAATTCTTCCGATAATCGGGGGCTTGTGATTCCGCATTGCCCATTCAATCCGATTGGCGGACATTCCCTGAATTGTAACCGACAAACATCGGCTGGGAAGCTCCTGAATCGGAAGCGCACCGCCCCCGACCCGTGAAGACAAGGTAAGCAGTTTAACAGAAAGCCGAGAATCATTCAAGTTTTTCAGCAGATCATAAAGCATTTCCGCCTTTTTTTCAATCTCTTCAAACGGCATGGTCAGCATTCGCAAGGTGGGAATCCGGCGAATGGCTTTTTCCGGGTCTCGGTATAATCGCAACGTGCTTTCCAACGCGGCTAAGGTCAGCTTGTCAATGCGAAGCGCACGGGTGATGGGATTCTTCTTTATCCTGTCAATAAATTCTTTTTTACCGACAATAATGCCTGCCTGAGGACCGCCCAAAAGTTTGTCCCCGCTGAATGTGATGATGTCCGCTCCGGCAGATACGGATTCCTGAACTGTAGGCTCTTTTTTCAAGCCGTATTTTGAAAAATCGGTGAATGTGCCGCTGCCCAAATCTTCCATCACCGGCAGTTGATATTTTTTGCCGATAGTCACCAATTCTTTTAATGATACGCTTGCCGTAAATCCCACCACGCTGTAATTGCTGGTGTGAACTTTGAGCAGTAATCCGGTGTCTGCGTCAATCGCGCCTTCATAGTCTCTGGGATGAGTGCGGTTGGTCGTGCCGACTTCTTTGAGAATCGCGCCGCTTCGCGCCATCACGTCAGGAATCCGAAACGAGCCGCCGATTTCCACAAGCTCGCCTCTGGATACAATGGCGGTTTTGCCTTTGGATAAGGTTTCCAATGCCAGCAAGACCGCGCCCGCATTGTTATTGACCACCATTGCGGCTTCTGCGCGGGTCAGTTCGCATAAAATATCTTCCACCGCGCTGTACCGCGAGCCGCGTCTGCCCAACTCCAGATCAAATTCCAGATTGGAATAAGAACCTGCAACAAGCGCAATATTTTCAATGGCTTCAGATGCAAGCAGAGATCTGCCCAGATTGGTATGCACCACAACGCCGGTGGCATTGACCAGCGGAATCAGATTCAGGGAAAGTTCTGTCTGAACCCGCGCCCTGATTTTTTCAAGAATCACCGTGTCAGAGAGGTTTTTTTCAATGTCCGGCGCTGCGCTTAAAATATCTGATCTGAGCAAATCTATGACAGAGCGGACAGAGTTCACCAGCACAGAGCGGGGAATATCTTCAAAAAACGGGTCTGCTTTTGTCTGCTCCAGCAGATGATCCACGCCGGGAAGTTTTTTCAAAAGGGATTGCCGGATTGGTTCCATGAATTTTCCTTATATTTCATACAAATTCGGGACGCAAAATCAGATAGCGTTTCAATAAAAGGATAATATCATACTGAAAGGTGGGATTCAGGTCAATGATGTTTTTGGGGTTGTGGGGGATAA
>DYRC01000396.1 GCA_020718925.1 Desulfonema limicola | reverse complement strand
TTGTCAAAGGATTGAAACATAACAGCCAATTCCGGGAATCCTTGAAAACGCTTGCGTCATATCAGGAAGCCTTGGATAAAATCAGCGCGTATCAGATGCTAATATATTCGGAATAATCAGGAAAGTGAAGGAGCAAATGATGAAACACTTCAGTCGCTATCCCGTATGGATTATTATTGTCTGTATGATTCTGTTTAACCCGTGTACTGCTTGTCATGTATACGCCGACGGTGTAACCATTATAACCCACGGATGGAATCCGTCCGCTACCGGACCTGTCTGGCTTCAATCTATGCGAAATGCTGTTTCTGATAATTATCTTAGTGGTGACCAGAAATACGGCGTTATCACGGTTACAAAAGCAGGAAGCAACCCTGTAGCCAACTGTGATCCGTGTAATTTTGATCTGAGTTCGGGAGCCAGCGGAGAGATTCTGATTATTCTGGATTGGTCAGCAGTAGCGAACCATCTCACCGGAGGACCATCGGCACAGGATGTTGCGAAGGTCATCATTGATAAGATGATTACCAGTCAGAACGGCAAACCTCCTCTTGCACAACTGCCCATTCACCTGATCGGTCACAGTCGGGGCGGCGGCATGATATGTGAGATAGCCCGGCTGCTCGGTGAAAAAGGAATCCTTGTGGATCATTTAACCCCGCTGGATCCGCATCCGCTTACCGCCGGTGATCCGCAGCCGCTGCTTTCAACCAAAATCATTGACACGCCTGCGGCAATTTATGAAAATGTTGTGTTTGCCGATGTTTATCTCCAAAACGCCGATGACCCCAAAGGTGAATCAGTTTCAGGCGCTTATAACCGTGTCTGGGGTGCCATGACTGGCGGCTATTATGCCAATGGTTCCGTATATCCGAATCATCGGAATATTTACCTGATGTATCAGGGAACTGTTGATCTGAAAAACCCGGTCAGTAACGGAGAGGCGTCCATGGATTCACAGGAACGAAGCGCATGGTTCACCAGTGAAGAGTCCGGCGGCGATCAGACCGGTTTCAGTTTCAGCCGGATTAAAGGAACAACCGCTCGTAAAAATGACGGAGTTCATAACAAAATAGGCGGTAACGGAGTGCGTCAGAATCTTGTATGGAGCGAGGCTGTGTGGCCCAACATTGCCGACCTACAGGTACGGAAAGACAGTTCCGCTCTCGGTCATGGCAGACAGACTATCCCAATCGGCACAAATCTTGAGCTGCGCTATGTGTCCCTTGATTATGACAGCAGCAGCACAGTAACACTTCATGCGGATGCGGATCGTAATCCCTACAACAATAATGATCTCAAATCGTTAGGCAATCCTGTTCAACACCTTGTTACGGGTAAGACATTTATTGAAAACACCGTTAATTGGGACACATCCGGCATGACTGACGGGACGGAAGTCTATGTTTACGCAAAAATCAGCGACGGTTCACGCACACGCTATTTCTATGCACCGACTCATCTGGTTTTCTCAAAATACTCACTTAGCAGCGTTATCGAAATTCTCCGAGTGATGGCGGGACTGTCGCCGGATATCAGCCTTATTTCGGATATCAACGGTGATAAAGTTATCGGTCTTGAAGAAGCGGTCTATTATCTTCAAAAGATAGCTGAATTGAGAAATTGAAAGATTCAGAACGGCTTGTCTTCTGAGCTTCACAACCTTCCTTTTTTAAAACAGTCCTTGATTGTATTCCACGAATACGATAGAAAAGCAGAATTATGGCAACAACCGAACACACCATCAATGACACTCTGGCAGCAATATTGCGGAAAACCCGCTATGTTTGGCGCGATACCGGCGTTATTCAATCCGAGCAGCTTGGCATGTTGAAGGACAGCACGGAACGCCCTGATATTCTTGTGATTGAGCCGTATGTATCTCCGGTGGCAGTCGAAGTCGAAATCATGCCCGCGCTCACCGTTGAGAACGAAACATCATCGCGGCTTGGCAAAACAATGAAAAGCGGCGATATGCAGATTTTATCGGCTGTTGCGGTGCGTCTGCCCGAAAGAATACGGGCAAAACAGGGCAAAGCCATAGCAGATGAATTGAACAGCGCGGATGATATAGACATTGCGCTCTATACCGGCGATAATCCGGCAAAATTCACGCGCTGGCCCCGCGAAGGCTGGATTACCGGCAATGTGAAGAATCTTTCCATGCTGATACAATCAGCCTCTATCCCGCCGGAATTGATTGACAGCGCGGCAGACTATCTGGCTAACGGCATTGAAGACGCAACATCCATCTTGGATAGACTGACTTATAACTCCCCAAAAACACTTGAGAATATCAGCAATATCTTATGTCAGGAAAACAGCCTTCAGACACAGCGAATGGCTGTTACGATTCTTATCAATGCTTTTGTATTTCATCAACTCATAGCGAGCAACAGAGATGAAATCTTGGATATTAAGCCGCTTGAACAGTTGCGCTCAGAGCCGAAAAGAAGATTTCTCATATCTCCGATTCTTGAGGAATGGAATAAAATTCTCGAAGTCAATTATTGGCCCATTTTCAATATCGCATTTAAAATATTGAAAATACTTCCTCCTTTAGAGATATACAGGCTTCTCGAAAGATTGATCAAAACAGCCGAAGGAATTCTTGAGAATCAGCTTGTACGCTCGCATGACCTGATGGGAACTGCGTTTCAAAGACTTATTGCAGACAGAAAATTTTTAGCCGCGTATTACACCACTCCGGCATCCGCATCCTTATTGGCAGGCTTGGCTATCACGCACGATATTATGCCTGCTGGAAAAACATGGTCAAGTGAGGCTGATGTAAGTTCTCTGCGAATTGCCGATTTTGCCTGCGGCACAGGAACGCTTCTTTCAACCGCTTATCAGCGCGTCAGTCAATTGCATGAAATCGCAGGCGGATCATCGGAAAAAATTCATCCCCGGATGATGTCTTCGGCTCTGGTCGGCTGCGATGTATTGCCTGCTGCCACGCATCTGACCGCATCCATGCTGGCAGCCGCGCATCCGATGGTCAGATATGATCAGAGTTCTATTTTAACAGTAGCTTACGGCAAACAGCCTAATGGAAATGTTGCGCTCGGATCATTGGATTTATTAGATCATCAGGGCAAATTTGAGGTTCATTCGATTACTGCAAAAGTAGTGCAAGGCATTGGCGAATCGGAAAAAGAAACATGGAGAGCCATTCCGAATACAGCCTTTGACGTGGTAATGATGAATCCGCCATTTACCCGTGCAACCCGACATGAGGGACAAAGCCTTAATGTTCCGAATCCCATGTTTGCAGCATTCGGCTCAAGCGCAGAAGAACAGAAGTTGATGGCTGATGCCGTCAAATCCTTGACAAAAGACAGCAAATCGCATGGCAATGCCGGTGAAGCTTCGATG
>DYRC01000395.1 GCA_020718925.1 Desulfonema limicola | reverse complement strand
TATCTCCTCCAATGTCAGTTTCGGAAAACGGCTTAAAAATCCGATGCCGGAATATTTTTCAGGCTTGATATCAGTAAGTCACCCTCAGCAAAGCCGGATCCGCCTTCCAGAAAAATTCGGAGGCAGATGCGGCATTCGGATAAGGATAAAACGACATGGGAAAAGTATATCCGACTCCGCGAAATTCGGCGCGGATATTCATTTTCAGATCATCGCCCACATCAATGCAGGCAGGGGAAAAGCTCTGAATCTGCTTGAGAGTGGCGGGATCGGCTTTCCAGAATACACCATCCAGTCCGTGCGGATTGGGCGCAAAGGTCATGGTCAGTCCGAAGGTCAGTCCCTGATAGCGGGCGCAGATATTCAACGTCAAATCTTCTCCTACAGCGATTGATCCGCGATCTTCGGCTGTGGGCTGATATTGCTGATACTGAGGCTCAACTATCGGCGGAATCGGATTCATTCTGAAATTCTGCGAGGTCAATCCTCCCTCTGATACGATTATTTCCACTGTTTCTTCAGAATAGCCCTCAACCTTCACAGTTAAAGTTATCTTACCCCCGGCAGGCTGATTCATAATATACTGTCCGTCTGCAAAACTCAGCGCGGAACCGTTCGCATCGGTTTTTATCTGCGCGTCTTTTATCGGATTTCCCTGCTCATCGGTGATAAGTCCGGTTACAAATCCGGGCAGCGCGGCGGTCGGCGTATAAATCTCGAATTTATAGCCGGTGCCTTCCCCGGACGCACTGATTGAGTTGTAAATCTTCACATAATACACGCCATCCTGTCCGCAAACCCATTCCTTTGCAATATCTTCCCCGGAACTTTGCCATGACTTCATCAGCCTGAGATTATTATCATAAATCTCAAATATCGGATTGCACTTTTTCCCCACCCCGGATGCCCGAAACGTGTAGGTCTGCCCCGCAACTCCGCAGAACTTCACCCAATCCTGATCCCCTGCTGAACCGAAATTGTGTTCCTGCGGCGTTGTGTCGCTGATGACGATATAGCCCGCGTGAACAGCATCATTATCCGGCTCGTAAACATCCTGCCCCCCGGACTGATAAATCTCCGTTTCTTTGGGCAGAGAAATATTGCCGCTTTTATCCCGTGCATACACGGAGATATGATAATTGCCGAAAGTCTTGAAATCATTATACATCGCTTGATAAACGCCGTTTTCAGGGGATAAATCAAGTTTCACAGGCTTGCAGAAACGACATCCGGGGCGCGTTATCATAACCCATGCGCCGGTCATATTTCCGGCTCCGTCTTCTGCGCGGATCGGGGCGGATGTCTGTCCTGAAAGCGTCATATCCGGCGGAATTGCCACTGTATCCGCCATTTTTATGCCATTTCCGATATGATATGTCGAAGCAAAGCTGCCGGGATCGTCTATTTCCGGGGTTACGCCCGAAAGAAATCCGACCGCGTTCCGGGCATCGGAAAACGCTTTTCCTACGCCTGCTCCGGCTGCCACCGCATTCCAGAAAAAGCCGGAAAACGACATGTCTTTGTCGGAAAACACTTGCTGTCCGGGGGATGCGCTGACAATCACCATACGATTTTTGCCGGACAAAGCATTCAGAAAATTCCCCGGATAATCCGCATCATAAATCACCGTGATTTTCCCCGGAATTTTTCCCTGAAGCTCATTAATCCACTGAGCCAGAACTGCGGCTGTCAGCGTTTCTTTATCATTGATTCTGAATGTCCCGGAGGTGCCGGTTCCGCTCAGATATAGCGTCATATCCCGGACATTGCTGACATCCGAGAGCGCGTCTTTTAAATTGCTCAGAGTCGCTTGTTGATCCGCTGCGCCGTTGTTTTTGCAACTGAGAGAAGAATCAGCAAGAAATACAATATCCGCATCCTGATACCACTGACTTTTCAGGGCGTTGCAGGCAACTGTCGCGCCTTTTCTGCCTGCGCCGGACACAATGACTGCTTTGCGCCGTAACAGACTGCCCTGCCCCGGCATCTCTATCGCAGACATGTTGCCGACCGCGTCTTTGGCGTAAATCATAATGCTGCCCTGCATAATATCCTGTCCGATATATTCCCCGTTTCCGGCAGGAACCAGATCCGAAGACGGCATGTCGGTTACCGCGCTTCCGGATGAACTCTGTATGTTGTCTTCGGGTTTCATCACTGCCCAGACCCGTGAGATGCCGTGTTCATCCGTAACTTTCACGCGCAGTATTCCCCCGTCAAATGATGCATCCGTGATCGCAGGCGCGTCTCCGGTTGTTTTTGTGCCTTGTCCGATAATTCTGTCTTCGGGAATGCCCTGATTGTCAATTTTGGGAAGCTGGACTTTTATGATATTGCGGACGGCTGTCTGCGCGGCATCAAACGCGGCTTTTACCGGATAGCCGGAAAAGATATTTGTCCAAAAAAAACCGGAAAAGGAAATCATGCCCTGTGAGATGAAATACGCGTCTTCAGTTCCCGCTGTGCTGGTCATCAGGATTCGCGGGGAAGATATGGAGGCAAACGGCGCGTGGAACGTACCGGATTTACAGGCATCATATATCACGATGATTTCTTTGGATTTTTTTGTCTCAGTTCGAGACTCATTCAGCCAATCGCGCAGAGATTCCGCAGACACGGTTTCTGTGCCGCTTAATACAAATCTGCCCTCTCCGCCGTGATCCGTCAGATATACGACCAGCATATCCGCGTCCGCAGACCATTCAGACATTGCCTTGCGGATATTTTCGCCGCTCGGAATGCCCGCAAAATCATCAACTTGTCCGTTATTGTCCAAATCAGCGACATCATGGGAAAAATATTGAATATCCTTCTTCCCGAATCCCTGATAATTCAGGGTCTGATAGGCAGCATTCGCAGCAATCCGCGTGGAATCCCAAAGCTTATTCCCCGGATACGGACCTCCGCCTGCCACGATAATGGCTTTTGAAATTTTATCTGCCGCGCCGGATTTCTGAAATACCTGAATGCGGTTGTTTTCAGAATCAGAAACATAGACACTGCCGCCGGCATTTACCGCCAAGCCCATAGGTTTTCTGAGCTGCCCCGGACCTGATCCGAATTCTCCGAAACTGACAAGAAACTTTCCGTCAGGAGCGAATTTCTGAATGCGGTTATTCCGATCATCTGCCACATATACATTTCCCAACGTATCCGCAGCAATGCCGCTCCCTGACGCATCCCATGAGATTTTGAACTGTCCGTCTGAATCAAACTGATAAATCCGGTCGTTATACCTGTCCGCAACATACACAAGATTGTTGAAGACCGCTATGCCCGCAGGCTCAAAAAATTCAGAGTCAGGACTTCCCCATGTTTTCTGAAAAATACCGGACGCATCAAATTTCTGAATCCGGCGGTTTTTGGTGTCTGATACATAAATA
>DYRC01000394.1:1960-3408 GCA_020718925.1 Desulfonema limicola | reverse complement strand
ACGGCTTTTGCGCCGCCCATGCACGCGGCATGATCCCGGCTCTGTCCGGTGAGACTTAGGCTTTTTTTCAGAAATTTCAATTCATTGACAAAATACAGGCAGCAGAGCGCAGTCATACCCTGAAGATGCGCGGTCAACGCTTCCGGCGCGGTTTGAAACACTTTCAGACAAATACGCGGATTTTCATAAGATAAACCGGGAAAAACTGTCCATTTAGTTCCGCTTTTCCCCTTGAGTGTCAGATTTTTCGGCAAATCTCCGAAATCCCATGCGGTAATGCCTTGTTTTTCATAAGTTTTACACGCAGCTTCAAATTCATCGCTGATCGGGATTCGTAAATCCCCGCCCTGAAGCAGAATTGCTTTGTCTCTTCCTGCCCGGATTTCCTCGCCTTTGGGTCCGGTAATGGCAATTCTGAGTTTAAGATAATCGGGCAGCGCATCTGAAGACCATGCAGACGCAGGAATATCCACCTTGAATCGTTTGTAAATAAAATTACTTAACGCGGTCGGCAGGGCGGTTTCCGATGTCGGCATGTCTGCGGCAATGATGTCTGCGGTCTGAGACACAGGAACCAGTTGTTTCCGATATTCTTTGGGCAGGCTTTTGAGCAGCATCGTTATTTTTTCTTTGAGCAAGCCCGGCACGACCCAATCCAGCAATTCCGGCTGTACGGTGTGAACCTGCGCCGAAGGAATTTTAACGGTTACGCCGTCTTTGAGATTGCCCGGCTCAAAGTGATAATCGCAGGGCAAGGCGGTATGCCCGATAGAAATTTTATCAGGATACAGCGACAGATTGTTCTGTTCCGGCTGATAGCGCATCAATTCCTCATGTGTCATTTTGAGAAAATCATCGCCTTTTTTTCTCAAAAAATGCTGAAATGTCCGAATATCAGACACGCCGTCAAGTTTTTTACGATAAAAATCATAAATATCATCATCGCTGATCAGAATATCGCGGCGCCGGAGCTTATCTTCCATCTGCCTGACGCTTTCAATCAGAGCGCGGTTATATTCCATAAACGCAAAAGGTTTCTGAATATCACCGTCAACCAATGCTTTTCGGATAAAAATATCACAGGCTTCTTCAGGTTTGATATGTCCGTAAGCCACAGCCCGCCCGGCAATCAGAATCAGTCCGTAAAGGCTGACCTGTTCATTTACAACAACCTCGCCCCGACTGCGTTCCCAATGCGGATCAAAATGGCTGTATTTGCATTGAGTTTTGCCTAATTCCTCAGCCCAGAGCGGATCAATGTTGGCTGCGGTTCTGGCAAACAGCCGCGAAGTTTCCACCATTTCTGCGGACACAATCCATGTTCCGGGATGTTTGAATATCGCTGATCCGGGGAAAATCATGGCTTCGCGCCCTTTTGTGGCTTTGAAAATATGCTTTTCTTTTTTAACCGCAATATTAGAGAGAAAACCGCTCAGAACAGATTTGTG
>DYRC01000394.1:0-1860 GCA_020718925.1 Desulfonema limicola | reverse complement strand
TTCGGGGAACTCCCCTCTCCGTTCCGGGGAGGGGCAGGGGGTGGGGTAATGATTTCGCAAATCTGGGCGTGAATATCCCGCCATTCCCGCATTCGGCGAAATGAGAGAAAATGCTCTTTGCAGAATTTTTTCATTTTGCCAAAGCTTTTATGCTCGGCTAAGTGCTGATGATAGCGATTCCAGATATTCAGAATCGTTATAAAATCTGATGTCGGATCATGAAATAAGGCATGTTTCTGATCTGCCTGTGCCTGTTTATCACTGGGGCGTTCTCTGGGATCCTGAATGCTCAATGCCGAAGCAATCACCGCCATTTCCTTAACACAGCCTTCATCCTGAGATTGAATGAGCATTCGGGAAAGCCGGGGATCCAACGGCATCTGCGCCATAACCCGCCCCTTGTCAGTCAACCCCACCCCCGCCCCCTCCCCGTAACGGAGAGGGGAGTTCTCCCCCTGCCCTTTCAGGGAAGGGGGACGGGGGGTTAGGTTAGTTTCTATTGCACCAAGTTCGGTCAGCAAATCAAATCCGTCCTTGATGCTGTTCGGCGCAGGGCGGTCTATGAACGGAAATTTTGCAATATTGCCAAGCCCCAGCGATACCATCCGCAAAATAACTTCAGCTAAGTTGGAGCGCAGAATTTCCGGCAAAGTAAATTGCGGACGGGATTCATAATCTTCTTCAGAATACAGCCGGATGCAGATGCCGTTTTCCACGCGCCCGCACCTGCCGAGACGCTGATCCGCGCTGCTTCTGGAAATCGGCACAACCGGCAGGGCAGTGGTTCTTGAACGCGGAGAATATTGCGACATTCGGGCAAGCCCGGTATCCACGACATATCTGATGCCCGGAATCGTGATTGAGGTTTCTGCCACGTTGGTTGCCACAATGATTTTTCGTCCCGGCGGACTGGAAAACACCTTTGCCTGCTCTGAGGCAGATAAGCGGGCATACATAGGAAAAATGTTGATATTGCTGAGATTTTTCCCTTCCAGCAGATCGCAGGTTTCGCGGATGTCCTGCTCGGTCGGCATAAACACCAGAATATCGCCGTAAGGATTTTGCTGATGAAGTTTACTGATTGCTTTCACTGCCAATTCCACATGCGTCGGCTCTTCATCAAGTTCTCCCCCTTCACTTTCAGGGAAGGGGGCCGGGGGGTTAGGTTCATAGCGCACTTCCACCGGATACATGCGTCCTGAAACCTCAATAATCGGCGCGTTGTCAAAGGCTTTGGAAAATTTTTCCGTATCAATGGTTGCTGATGTAATGATCAGTTTGAGGTCTTTTCGGCGCCGGATCAGCGTTTTCAGAATGCCCAGCACAAAGTCAATATTTAAGCTGCGTTCATGCGCCTCATCCACAATAATCGTGCTGTATTTTCTGAGAAGGGGATCATGCTGAACCTCAGCTAAGAGCATTCCGTCCGTCATAATTTTGATGACGGATTTATCGCCGGTTTTATCAGCAAAACGGATTTTATAGCCTACGGATTTTCCAATATCTTCGCCAAGTTCTTCTGCAATACGGTGCGCTACGGTAATCGCCGCGATACGGCGGGGCTGAGTGCAGCCGATTTTGCCATGAACGCCCGCCTCAAGGCAGAATTTCGGAATCTGCGTGGTTTTGCCGGAACCGGTTGCACCGGAAATAATCACCACCCGGTGTCGGCGGATTGTCGCTATAATTTCATCTTTTTTGGCGACAATGGGAAGATCGGCATTATAGGTCAGTTCGGGGATATTTCGTTTAACTGTGGTCATTTTCTATTTCTATCTTACTTTTTTCCCGATATATTTGTCAAGATATTTTTCTGAGATAAATAAGGATTGATTTGTGAGCGGAATTGCGATTTAGGAT
>DYRC01000393.1 GCA_020718925.1 Desulfonema limicola | reverse complement strand
TGAGGATATAGGTCGTATCCTGAGCAATATTGATATTTGCCGCCGAACCGTTCGTAATCGCTGCCGCGAGTTCGGGCTGACCTTCCGGGTAAAGTTTGGCGGTCGGTGCAGGAGTCGGCGTATTGGCGTAAGTCCAGTTAAACGTAACGGAAGTGGAGGTATTCTGCGCCAGAATCGAAGTCGAAACCGTGAACGTGCCAATCGCCGGAGGTACATTAAGCCCCGCCAGCCCCGGAATGCAGACCGAATATGTTCCGGTTCCGGAAACAACCGCAGTAACCGTGTGTGCAGTCGTATCCACAGAAGAAGGTGATAATGCAGTCCAAACGCCGTTGACGAGTTTTGCCAAAAACAATCCGGTTTCCTGTGTGCCTGAAGGCAGCGCAGCCGGATCATAAGACAGACTCAGCCTTGCCGAATCGTTGAATACTAACGGTTCCGGACTGATAAGAACCGGTGTGCCGACAAGTCCGCTATATGCCGGATAGCCGGTTGCGGGCGACTGTTTAAATTCCGTCTGATCCGGTATGGCTGAGGGCGACATATACAAAGTAACATTACTTTCCCGGAAGGTTCCGCCGTCAGAATTAAGAACATTGGGCGGAACAACGATTATGTCTGCTGAGATTCGCAAGGCATAAATCACATAACTAAGGTCTCATAGCCCGGTTCGCACCTGAGCGGTAACCTGTAAAGCGAAAATCGCATCGCTGACATCAACGAAGCCGTCTTCGGTCAGATCGCCGTACATTGCCATTGCAGATGGCGGCATCTGAAACATCACCATTGCGCTGAAGATAAAAATTGCTAATAATTTCAAGCTGCTTTTCATTGTGCTTCTCCTTTTTCGTTAACGGGTTAATCTGAAATGAAACAGCCGGGAAAAAATCCTGCACATTATATGAAACAAAACAGCCGAAATGTCAAATAAATATTAGAACAATCCATTGACTATTCTAATATATTCTGATATTATGCAGGAAATTAGTGAATGTTTCACTGAAAAATATTAATATGTTTCAATATCACTGCTGAGGATTCTGATGGAAATATTATCTCAACCTGTTTGTTTTGATGATAAAAATGCTTTATTAAGCGTTTTTCCCTCTTCTGAAACATTGCTGCATTTCATCAGAAATGACAGAGATGTTGCAGAAAAAGCGCTTCCTGAATTTATCCGTTTTGCGTGGGAAAGAGGATTCATTGCGGCAAAAACGGAGAAAGCGTTCACCGACTTTATCGAAAAAGAGGCAGGCAAAGTGGTCGCCGCTTCTCTGCCGGAGGGATTCTCATTCAACGATCTGATTGACAGGATTTCTGAAAATCAGTCTGTCAACAGCTTTATCGAAAGCGAACTCAGACCGATAGCGCGGGAGTTTCATCTGCCCGAAGTTCAGGCATCCATGATCAGCCGCCTGAGACAGAACTTCAATCCCAACACCAGGGGGAAACTCAATCTGATGCGGGTTCTTGCCTTTTGGATCGGAGGAAACCGTTCGTACTGGGGATGGAATTATCATACCCTGCTTCAGCTTAAAGACACCGTGATACATGAGGAGACAGACCGCAATGAGGGTGTCCGGCTGGCATTTCAGATGGAAATCAGGGATGACATTCTGGGGCAAGGCACCATTGAGTGGCTGAAAAATGAACTGTATCAGAGCATGAAAGAGCTGGATATATTTTATATTGACCGGAAACAGATACTCAGTTCCGCCACCACTGTTTTTGTCAGTATTCCGAAAATGAAAGGCTGTGCCGGGGACATGACCCTGTATGCCACTGCGCTGAGAAACGCGGTGGCTCTGGCGCATCAGATTTCGGTAAGGTGGTCATTGTCCGAACACAGCAGACCGGGAACCCGCCTGAGAATTGCAATGGCGGCGGGCGCATTTGCGGATTCGGACATAATTCTGCAGGCAATGATGAAGGCGGGAATGCCGGAGGGCGATGTGATCTGGATGACGCCGTTTGTCCGCATGTGCGCCAATCTTGCCGAGATCAAAATAGTCTTCAATGATCAACCTAAAGAAATCAGGCTGTATGACGGCGAAACCCTGCCGGTATGGGGGGCAGGGTGTCTCTGGAGCCATATCTATTACGACTTTGTGCCGGCGGTTTTGAAACTTCTTCCCGCGGACAGCGAATCGTATGAGACTTTCAGAAAAACCCTTTATTTCGGTGACGCAAAAAACAACAGGACAGTGGCTTTTGTTCACAGGCATGTTCAGAATACAATGCTGATCCTTGAAATCGCAAAATCATGCCTTGCAAGGGGGATGTTTCACGAAGCCGATTATTTCATGTCCGTAATTTTGGCAAATAAGCCGTTTCACGTTGTTGCCCGCACACTGAGGATGATTGTTCGGCTGAACATCGCCCTGGCGCAGCCGGATTTTTCCGTTGCCCTGATTTCATTCCGGGAAGCCGTCAATGAGGGGCGTTTTATCATTGAACATTGCCGGGTCGAAGATGAAGAGGTCTTTTGCGAACTGGGACAAATCCATTTCTGCATTGCGAAAAGACTCTACAATATTCTGAGAAAAGACAAACGGGAAACCGTCCGGATTGCACGCGAAGGAACCGGTGCTGAGGCGGTCAGTGAACCGATCACCGATGCGGATCGCACGGATACGCTGTATGAGAACTCCCGGAAAACACTTCGGAAACAGGTGATGGAACATCTGAAGAAGGCTCAGGAATGTTTTGAAAACGGACGGACCATTTCACCGAGCGGCATGGGTAACCGATCCCTTCACTGGAGTTTCCGAATCCGCGCGTTGCAGCGGGTCCTTGCGACTGACAGTCAGGCGTTCGGATTTATACAGGAACCGGGGAAAACCGTATTAACGGACAGATTTGACATCTTCCGGCAGACGGCAAAAGAAATGTTCAGTGTTCTGGGATGGGCAAAAAACATCCCTGAAAACGGAAGTGAATACTCTGAAACGGAGGAAAGCGAGCTGTTCAACCACATCTTCAGGGTGTTTGGCATGTATGACAACGCGGTGCTGCTGAAGACATATTCCGTAAACATCAAATATGCAACAACCATTCTGCTGTTTGATTTCACGCCGAAACTCACGGCGCTGCAACTTGAATTAATGCTGTCATGGCTGAAACAGGCAAGAAATGATGCCCGAAAGCTGAACAGTTCCGAACTGGGCATTCACACGATTGTTACCTGTTTCTCGCAGGTGCAGCCCATCCGGTGTTTTCTCAACCGGGTATCCGAAGCCGCCCGTATCATTGAGGCTGAAAATGATAATGCGCTGAAGCGGGATAAGGGTCTGGGGAGTGAATCCGACAGGAGTTTCAAATTCTTTTTGTCCAATTTTTCGGAGGAAGAAAGAATTGACTACCCGTTTTTCGGGTAATGTTTTCACTGCCTCTTGCTGAATTTTGAAAC
>DYRC01000392.1 GCA_020718925.1 Desulfonema limicola | reverse complement strand
GGGGAGGCATCAGATTTCTCCCCCTTCCCTTTCAGGGAAGGGGGTCGGGGGGTTAGGTAAGAAAGGACTTAAAAAATGTTAGCCACAGCGTTGAAAAAAGCCTCTTATGAAGATTTATATTCCATCCCGGACAACATGATCGGTCAGATTATTGACGGTGAACTGTTTGCCATGCCAAGACCGTCTTTCCGGCACAGCAATACCGTCGGAGGTATTACCGATGAAATCAGAATCCCTTTCCAAAGAGGAAGAGGCGGACCCGGCGGCTGGATTATTTTATACGAACCGGAAATCTGCTTTGGCGAAGATATTCTTGTTCCCGATCTGTCCGGATGGAAAAAGGAAAGACTCCCGAAACCGCCTGAACAAAACTATACAACGGTTCCGCCGGACTGGATCTGCGAAGTCCTGTCTCCCGGCACTTTCCGTATTGACAGAATCAAAAAGATGCGGATTTATGCCCAATTCGGAGTTTCTTATGTATGGCTTGTTGATCCGATTGCCAAAATGCTGGAGGTTTTCCGTCTGGAATCCGGCAGATGGGTATTGCTGTCCGTTAACAGTGACAATGACATTGTCCGCGCAGAACCGTTTCATGAAATCGAAATTGCTTTGGAAAATCTTTGGTGGGAGTAAAACGTGATGATAAACGACATATCTAAGCCGCTTATTCTTATAGTTGAAGATGATGGTATCATTGCCAGCCGTATTCAGGATACTTTGGCAGGCGCGGGATACACGACAACAATCACCGATATCGGGGAAGATGCGATACGACAGGCGCAGGAAATCACCCCGGGTCTTGTGCTGATGGACATCCGGCTCAAGGGCAATATGGACGGAATAGAAGCAGCGGGGCATATCCGCAGACAATCGGATGTTCCGATACTGTATCTTACTGCCCATTCGGATGATGAGCTTATTCAGCGGGCAAAACAGACCATGCCCCACGGCTATATTGTGAAACCTTTCCGGGCAAGAGAACTGCTCATTACAATAGAAATGACGATGAATAAATATCTCTTAGACAGACAGAAGCGTGATATGGAGGCGCGTATTCAATACATTCAGAAAATGGAAAGCCTCGGCACGATGGCAGGCGCAGTTGCCCATAAATTCAATAATATGCTGATGATTATTATGGGATATGCAGAGATGATGACAGATGATGCCGAACCTGAATCTCTTGTAGAATCAAGAAGTAATGAGATTCTGGAAATATGTGAAAAAGCAAGAGAAATGACCAATCAGATCATCGCTTATACCGGTCATCTTCCGGCAGCACCTGCTATGCTCAATCTTAATCAGCTTATACAGGAAATCGCGCCGTTTCTGAAAATATCTCTGCCTGACGGAAGCGTTATCCATTATAATACCGATGACAGGATTGCGCCGATCAGTGCCGTAGCAGAACAAATCAGACAGGTTATTGTAAATCTTGTGATGAATGCGATAGAAGCTGTGAAAAAAGAAAGCGGCGTTATCACGGTCTCTACCGGAGTTATGGAATTGAATCAGGCATTTTTTTCTGAAGTATATCAGAATGATGACCTGCCTGAAGGACGCTATGTATTTTTGGAAGTTGAAGATAACGGGTGCGGGATGGATGAAGACACAAAACGCCAGATTTTCGATCCGTTCTTTACAACAAAATTCTTCGGACGCGGACTCGGATTATCTGCGGTGCTGGGAATTGTGAAAAGTCATCGCGGGGGCATTAAAATATTGAGTAAGCCGGGCGAAGGTACGGCAGTCAGAGTCTTGTTGCCGGTTGAACAACTATCTTCACGGCAATAAATTGCCGCGCTATTATGGGTTGTCCCTACGGGACAGAAGAGAGTCCCATCGGGACGGTACATAATAGCCCGGAAATTCATTTCCGGGAACCGGGTGATTGAATGATGATGATTATGTAACGCCATGTTTAGCGGAGAATAAAATGACTGAAAATAAAAAAATACTCATAGTCGAAGATGATGGCATTATCGGCGAGCGTCTTCGGATTACATTTCAAAATTGGGGCTATCTTACGATAAATGCAGATACAGGAGACGAGGCGATCCGGCTGGCGTTGTCAGAACACCCGAATATGGTGCTGATGGATGTGATTTTGAAGGGCAATATGAACGGCATTGAAACTGCACAAGCCATCCATGAGCATCTTGATATTCCCATCGTGTATCTGACAGCTTACTCGGATGAGCATTTGTTGAATCAGACAAAAATCACACCCTCTTACGGTTATCTGATCAAACCTGTCCGGGATCGGGAACTTTGGGCAACGATGGAGATGGCGTTTCATAAATATCGGGCAGATAAACTGATACAGGAAAAAAATCGGGAGTTGACCAAAGAAATTGCCGAGCTCAAGCGGGTAGAAGACGCGCTGAGAAAGAGCGAGGATGGACTGTCCCGTGCATATCATTTTGCTGAAGCAACGATAGATGCCCTGACAGCGCATGTCTGTGTGCTGGATGAATCCGGCAGGATACTCAAAGTCAACAAAGCATGGCGTGAATTTGCCGATGCCAATTCACCATCGCAGGGACACTATTTTATCGGAAGTAATTATCTGAGCATCTGCGACGCGGCAGCACAGATGAATTGCAAAGAAGCAATATCTATTGCATCCGGTATTCGCGCCATGATCAACGGTGAAACAGATCAGTTTTCAATTGAATATCCGTGCCATTCTCCCACAGAGTTTCGCTGGTTTATAATAAATATCACCTGTTTTCATGATGGTGCGGCATTGCGGTTTGTTGTGACACACGAAAATATTACGGAACGCAAGCAGGCTGATGATGCTTTGAAAAAGCAGTTGGAGTTCACCAACATCCTTATAGAAACCATCCCGAATCCTGTTTTCTTTAAGGATACACAAGGAAGATATCTCGGATGCAATCGTGCGTTTGAAAAATTTATCGGAGTTTCAAAGGATGAGATTATCGGTAAATCGGTTTTCGATCTGTATCCGAAAGAGATTGCGGATAGGTATCATCGGAAAGATACCGAACTTTTTATCAATACCGGCAATCAGAATTATGAATGGAAAGTAAAACAAAACAACGGTCAGGTCAGAACTGTCATTTTCAATAAAGCTACGTTCAAAGATTCTGATAAAAAGATTGCCGGATTGATCGGAGGGATAGTTGATATTACCGAAATCAAGCAGATGGAAACAGAATTACGTCAGGCAAAAGAAGCAGCCGAAGCTGCCACCCGCGCCAAAAGCGAATTTCTTGCCAGCATGAGCCATGAAATCCGCACGCCGCTGAATGCCATTATCGGTTTCAGCAGAATCGTTGCAAACAGAGAAGTCGGCGAATTGAATGAAACGCAGTCCGAATATCTCGGAAATGTTGTTAAAAGCGGAGAACATCTGCTCTCTCTTATCAGCAATATTCTTGATTT
>DYRC01000056.1:13806-15424 GCA_020718925.1 Desulfonema limicola | reverse complement strand
AAAGTAATCAAAAGGAGAATCTATGAAATCATACCTGATTGCACTGATGCTTGCACTGGTTTTTCCGATAGTGCAGGCAGCGCACGCGGCAGAAGTTTCTTTGTCCGGATTCGGAACTGTGGGCTATGCCATCTCCGACAAAGAGTATGACTATCAACGCTTTATAAATGACAACGGCACCTTGAAGCGTGATACGGTCATGGGGGTGCAGGCGGACGTGAAAATCAATGAGCAATTCCGTATAACGTTGCAGGGGAAACTCGCACCATCGGAAAAAAATGATACGGATTGGGTGCCGGATATTTCATGGGCATTTTTATCCTATCGCCCGTCAAATGACTGGTTATTCCGGCTGGGAAAACTCCGGGTGCCGATGTATCTCAACAGCGAAAACGTGGATGTCGGCGTAACGCACGATATGGCTCGTCTGCCTGCTGAAATGTATCTGCTTTCGCCGATAAACGATATGCTCGGCATTTCGGTTTCCAAGACATGGAGTCCTGCTATCGGGGAATTTATGCTGGAAAGTTACTGGGGAAAAGCGCCGTTTTATTGGCGAGTCTATATGCGCGATGATGCCACCATGCTGGGCGGAATGACACAGGGAGCCAATTTCTGGCCGATGGATATGGAATCCACCGGAATGGTGATGACGTTTCAGCGCAATTCCAGTATCTTTCGCGCAGGCATTCATTATGCGATTGCTCAGATGAAAGATGGATCGCCCCTTAACGAAAGATATACGTTGCAGCCTGTCTATCTTCCTACTCCGGCGGGGCTGATGCGTGTCGGCGATGCCTATCAGTATGATACCCCGAATCTCAGCCATTCCATCCGCAATATCGTGTATGTTCTGGGCTGTGATATTGACCTTGGGCTTGATTTCCGTCTGCTGGCTGAATATGGACGGCGTTCGATTCCTGATTTTGACGGCGCGCCTGACAGTCAGGGCGGATATGTGGCATTGCTCAGAAAGATGGGCAAATGGACGCCGTATATTTCGGTATCACGTCTGTTGTCTGCTGAAAAAGTACGAAGTATGTTTGAATCCATAAATTCCTATCAGATACAAGGACCTGCTGATTTTTTAAACGTAACTCAGCATCAGCTTGTTGACAGCATCAATGCTTATGATCAATATACATGGGCTGTCGGACTATCATATCATCTGACACCCAAGCAGAAGATTAAAGCAGAATGGGCGCAGAACCGTATCAAAGATATGTCAGCACTTATTGATAATCCGCCGGGCGCACGTATTTCAGATACGGATATAAATGTTTTTTCCATTTCATACAACTTTGTGTTTTAAGGAGGCGAACATGAAAAAAATGATAATAATCGTATCGTTGCTGTTCGCTTTGCTGGCGCCGACTGCACAGTCCGAACAGCCCGATGTTGTATTAATCGGAAATCCCGATGTTCCCAAACTGGATACTGACATGGTTGCAAAAATATATACCGGCAAGGTGATTTCTGTCAGCGGCGTTTCTGTAAAGCCTGTGAACACCAAGTCAGGTGTAGCGATACGCAGCCGCTTTTTGCAGACCTTTCTGAATCAGGATGATGAAAAATATATCGCATACTGGACAGTTCGGCGATATATCGGCAAAGGCAC
>DYRC01000056.1:0-13706 GCA_020718925.1 Desulfonema limicola | reverse complement strand
ATGATGAAAAATATATCGCATACTGGACAGTTCGGCGATATATCGGCAAAGGCACACCGCCGAAGGAATTAGACAGCAGCGCGGCAGTGATTCAGTTTGTGCAGTCCACGCCCGGAGGCGTCGGATATATTGAGGCAGCAGAAGTGAAAAACGGCATGAATGTGGTGAGTTCACGCTGACCCCTCCCCCGACCCCTCCCCGGAACGGAGAGGGGGAGTCATCAGGATTTCTCCCCCTTCCCTTTCAGGGAAGGGGGCTGGGGGGGTTAGGTGAGTCAGAAGGTCAAAGGCTGAGACGCCGCGCCCGTGCCTAATGCCTGACTCTGGCTGGCAATGCTCTGGCTCACAAACTGCGCGAGTTTTGCAAGTCGTTTCGGCGTGGCGTCTCCGGCATCAACATATTGCGTGAGATGCGCTTGTTTCTGAAATTTTTCCAATGCCTTGCTCACATCGTTTGATTTATCTTTCGGATCTTTCAGCCCTACCAGAACCGTAATCATGGATTCAATATCTTCTCCGATTTTGGCTTTTTTGATTTTATCCGCAATCATCGCGGGCGTAATCAGCGATTTATTATCCATGCCGTCTGTGATGATATAAATTGCCGCATTCACATCAAAATCCTGATCGCTTAACAGCTTGGCATACAGCAGAGTCGCACTGACTGCCGAATACACCGCATCATAGAGCGCGGTGATGCCATCAGGCGTAAACGGCTTATAATCTTTGGAATTAATCGTGGAAAGCGGCTTGAATCCGTGAATTTCCGTAACTTTATCGTTAAAACTGAGCAGCCGGATCATCAGATTTTCGGCTCTGGGGCTTTTCTGGCAGGCTTCTATAATGGATTTGACCGTATTGAGCAGTTCAGTTGCAAAATGAAACACGCTGCCGGTTTCATCCACCACAATGCTGACCAGCGTATATTCTGTCGCGCCCAGATTTTCCGGTCGGACTGCGGAAAACTGAAATGTTCCGGGTCCCGGAATCTGCGTAACATCCATGTCGTCTGTGGGCATCATTTTTGGCATTATGTCGTTCTCCTTTTATTTCAATCCTTTGTTGGCTTCCATATCAAACCACATGGCAAATAAGGTAAATTGGCTCGCGCTCATAAATGAAAACATGGCAGCAAGCGCGTTGACACGCGGAATCACTCCCCAGAGATACCAGAATATAAACAATCTCCAAAACAGAAATACGGATAACAGACCGAATGAAATCCCCAGCAGATAAAAGAAAATCAGGGGATGGAAGTCCCGGATAATATATTTTTCCTTCATTCGCCAGAAAAACATGCGAAGCAGCATCCAACTGATGGTAAACACCACCTTGCCGACATTCATCCCGGACTTTTCGCCGACATTATACACCGGCTCAATCGGAACATCTTTTATTCTTAAATTGCAGACATTTAACCGGATAATCAGATCATTGGGCTGCCCGTAGCGTTTATACATCTTATCCCAGTCAATGCTCTGAAGCACTTTGCGGTTCATCGCGGTATATCCTGACTGAAAATCCGCAATATGCCAGTAGCCGGAGGCAATTTTGGTCAATAGGGATAAGAACGCATTGCCGAAATATCTGATTTTGGGCATCCGCTGATATGCTTCTCCGCTGACTAAGCGATTTCCTTTGGCATAATCGGTTTTATCTTCGACAACCGGATCGAGCAGCGCGGGCAGATCGGCAGGATTCATCTGACCGTCTCCGTCCATTCTGACTGCCACATCAACGCCGATCTGCGCCGCCCATTTGTAGCCGGTTGCCAACGCGCCGCCGCAGCCCTGATTCTGCTGATGCTCAATCAGCGTGATTTTATCGTTTTTCTGCCGATATTGTTCGATAACCTCAACCGTATTGTCCGAGCTTACGTCATCCACAATCACGATATGATCCACAATATCCGGCAAGGTATCAATTACTCTGCCGATCTGAGTGGCTTCATTATGCGCGGGAATGACAATTGCTATGGTTTTGCCTTTATACATCGGGATACTCCGTTTTCAGCACTGCGTAGCCTTTTTCAAAAAACAATTTGGAGACATATTTTTGAAGAAATTCTCTGATAATGACTTGTTGTTTTTGGGAAAGCTGCTCATTTATCCAACTGGTGAACAAATCCGCCCCGATCAGAAAATGCGTGATGCCTTTTTGCCTGAGTTCCGCCATGAGACTTTCAGGACTATCCGCACGATTCAGAATCGCTGTCAACATGCTGGTCGTGTTGGTCGGCGCATCCAAAAGATATTTTCTGTCGCAATAATAGCCTCTGTTGCCGGTGAACGCAAATAAAATCACCGCAGTATCGGGAAGATTTTTGTTGATATACTGCATGGCAGCATGTTCTGGACGATAGCGGAGAATATAATCGTCTCTGCTGATATTTCCGCTAAGATATTCAATGGGTTTCACATAGTTGAACTGGGTAACAATATAATGACCATTGAGTATGAGAAACACGGATAAGGCAAACGACATCAGCCATTTATTTGCCTGAGCGATATTTTTCAATCCGAATACGGACAATATAACCAGCGGCGGAATCATGGGGACAAGATACCGCACTCTCAGCACGGTTGTAAAGAAGGTAAATGTAAACAATAAAATTGAAAACGTCAGGAGAATTTTTTTCTCTCTACGGACTCTCAGTTCTTCTTCAGGGCGGTAAAACGCGGCTATGGGCAGTAACAGCAGAAAAGGATTGAGTTTTCCATCAAAATATTTCGGATTTCCATCTTCTCCCTGAAAAAAGACTCGTATGGGCAGCAGCGCCATTTCCCACGCGCTTTCATCATATAAAACACCTCTGAAAGTAAAAAGTCCGTAGCTTTTTTTCGGTGCGCCGGTGGTTTCAGATCTAGTAGCAGGATTGAATCGGCTATTATACAGCGGATAAATCGGATTATGTGTCCATGCCCAGTTTCGGATCATCCAGGGTGAAAATATGAGCAGCGCGATGACCGCATAAATAACGCCGTGTTTGATAGAATGTATCATATCTGAGAGATTATCTTTGATATAGCCCGAACACAGAAACGGCACAAACAGCGTCAGCAGAAAAAAAATAATCAGCGCATTGTATTTTGTTCCCAATGCCAGTCCGCAGGAGATCGCTGAAAGAATCAGATATTTAGCGCGAAATCCGCTATCAATCCATTCCAAAATCAGCAGCAGCGCGGCGGTTGAAAAAAACACCAATCCCAAATCCACATACGCCGTGATAGAGAGCTTGATGATGATCGGAACAGAAAGAAAGAGAATAACGCCGATCAGCGCGTAAGTAAGATTGATTCTGCGCCGCAAATACCGAAAAATAAGCCAAGCGGTCAGCAACGCAAAGCTGTAGTGAATCAATTTGGGGGCAATGTCGTTTCCGAAATACAGCGGAATGAGATAGAGCAAATCCAGATTCATGGGGTAATAGGAAAAATCTAAGTTGGGAATTTCATATATGCCGCCGTGGCTGAGATAGAGTTTGGGGACTGCCAGATGATGAATCAGATCATCTCTGCCGACCGGCGGCACAAGAGAAAGAAGAATTGCTGCACCGATTAAAAAGACAAGCACTGCTGTCAAAGCCGCGTTGAACTTTTTCATGGGCATCCCGTTACAGAAGTCTGCGGCGGATAAACACGATATTAGCCGCTATCAGAGCGGAAAGCGTCCAGCCGAGCAGCACCAGCGCACCCTGCGTCAGTACCGAAGAAGTTATAACATCGTTATACAGAGCGGCTTCCCGAAAATTCAACGCCTCCAGATTCGGAAGAATATGATAAATCGCATTCAGAAGTCCTTTGATAAGCAGGTCTTTGGTATTTTCGGAAAAAATCCGCAGATCATTACTCCAATGCCCTAAAAAACTGATGCCGACCAAGAAGAAATTATGCAGCATCGGCGAGGTAAAACTGGCAAAAAACAGACTGATTGCGGCAAGCAGAATCCATTCGCCCCAAATAAAGACCAATGCCCATACATGCTTGGATGTTATCGCAATTCCTTTAAGCTGCATCAGGGTTAATCCGGCAAGGGCAAGCAGACAGAACGTCGTGGTTAAGACCAATGCCATGCCGAAAAATTTGCCCGTCAGAAACGCGGAGCGGTTGACAGGTCTTGCCAGAATCAGATAGATCGTTTTTCGCTGAAGCTCGTTTTTGACAATATTGGATCCCATATATAAAACAGCCACCAGCCCCCAGATTCCCAGCACCCAGAAGTTCATATCCTGCAAGATGCGATTCTGTCCGCCGATAGCCATATTTCCGAATACCAAAGAGACCAGCATGAGCAGTATGCCGGAAGCCGCCAATATCTGCACCAGTTTATCCCGGACTGATTCGCGCCACACATTGAGCGCCAATGCCCATATCTGAGAAAATAAAATACTGTTCATAGCTGCTCCTTTGCATCTTTTTTGCCTGAAAAACTGAAAAGAACTTCTTCGATCTCATCCTGAATGGGACGCAGAGATTCAAGATTGACAAGCCCTGATGATGCCAGCCGCAACAGTTCGTCTTTATGAGCGATAGACAAAGAAACCTGCCATTGTCCTTCGGGCTGCAACACCATTTCCTGAGCAACCGGTTTGAGAACTTCAGGATCTGACATGCGGCAAATCGCCTCATAGCCTCTGATATTGCGCTGCATATCCGACAACCGCCCTATCCATCTCAGGCGCCCGCCTTCAATCAATGCCACCTGATCGCATAGCCGCTCCACATCGGCAAGAATATGAGAGCTGAACAGAATCGTGCCGCCTGCGGATTTGAAATCCAGCAGGATTTTCTGCATCCGATACCGCCAATACGGATCCAGCCCGCTCATCGGCTCATCCAGCATCAGAATATCCGGCTGATGAATCAACGCCTGTGCTAATCCGGCTCGCTGAAGCTGTCCTTTGGAGAGCGTGAACATCATCTGATGCGCCCGATCATCCAATTCCACCAAACTGAGGGTTTTTTCTACCTGTTTTGTGCAATCACTGCCTTTTAAGCCGGAAAATCCTGCCAGCATGACCAGCCATTCTCTGAGTTTGAGATGCGGATAAATATACTGAGTTTCGGTCAGAAGTCCCAGAGTTCTTCTTGAAGCCGCGTCAACAGCCGGTTTGCCGTGAATCAGCACCTGACCTGCATCAGGATACAAAAGCCCTGCGCCGAGTTTGATGGTCGTGGTTTTGCCCGCGCCGTTAGGTCCCACCAATCCCAAAACACTTCCCGCAGGAACCCGGATGTCCATCTCGTGAATAATTTTGCGCGATGTCATCCAAAAGCCCTGTCTGACAGAAAAATTCACCTTATTCCATTCAAGAGCCATGTTTGTCATCTCGTTTCATTACCTCCTGCATTTTTTTCAAAAGAATCTTGCGCTGAACGGGATCCTGTATATTTTTTAACGCTTCTTCCAAAAATCGGATTGCCATTTCTTTTTTGCCTGCGCCGGTAGCAAACGTGGCAGACAGATTTGCCAGATAAATCGGCGCACCGCGGCAGACAGAGGCTTTATGAACCGCTTCGGCAGCCGCTATATTGTTTCCGGATTTCCAGAGATAATATCCTTTGAAAAACCAGAGTTCCCAGCTATCGGGATGATGTGCTAACCCTTTGTCAATAATATAAAATCCGTCTGAATAATTTTCCGTTTCAGTAGGGATAGCCACAGCGCCGAAAAGATACGGCTTTTCCCAGCGCGGAGAAAGGTCTGTGATAACATCAAGCAGATTCAATAAATAAGGATATTGACGGTCTGTGAGCGCGTGTTTTCCGAAATAATAAGCTGTCCTCATCCATACCAAATCGGCTATGAAATGAGGATCAGCCGGTGAAAACAAGCGAATAACGGATGTGCTGACAGGAAGATAAACAACATCTTCTGTTCTGGTTTTATCATCGCACCACGGACAGCCCGGAACCTGCGCCCGTTCACTGTTACGATGGTCAAGTAAGCGCGTTTGCAGAAGAATCGTACACACCAGCAGAACGCACAACACCATTACCAGAGAAAGAAGTCTCTTTTTCATTTTTATTGAGCTCCCTTTCTTGCTTCAAAGATATTTACAAAAATAAATAAATCATCTTTATAAAATTTCAAGAGTAAGCGGCTCAATAACAGGCATTTTTAGGATTTTTAATTGCCAGAGTCTGATCAATTGTCCACTCGTCTTCTTTGTCGAAAATCGTTCTGATCGCTTTGGCATTGAAAGTCGTATCATCAGCTTTGACCATTGAAAAATCATAGTATTTTTTTCCTTTCATGCTGAAGCCGATTTCATCCAGATCGAGTGTGTATTTATCATTCAACACATGATAAGACTCCTGAAATTTTGCAAGGGAGCCTAGTCCCTGTACTGCCTCAGTCTGCTTTGCCCTGCACTGATAATTCATGTATTTCGGAAGTGCAATCGTCGCTAAAATTCCGATGATAGCAACAACCAGCGCCAATTCTACAAATGTGAATCCGTTCTCCCTTCTGTGAAATCGTCTCATGATCATCCCCCCTTTAGTTAATCTCAATAAAAAAAGCACATAATTTATTTATAAGCAAAAAATATGCCAATTCTTCTATTATAGAAAAAAGGTCATTTTTTCCCCGAACAATATTTTTTTAAGGCTTCCCGGCTTAACTGAGCCGGAAGATGCGCTGTCGCATTATGAGAAGCTGTTTCTAAGAGATTGCATCCTTTATCATGCTCTTCCATAGTAATCAAACTGATTGCGTACCAATATAATACGGCGGCATCAGATGAATTTATCTTCCATGCAGCTTCAAACGACTGCTTTGCGCGAGACCAATCTTCAAGTTTGGCATAACAAAGCCCCTCAAGAAACCACAGCGTAGAACGGTGGCGATGGGTTTTAAGCAGTTTTTCCACAAAAAACAGCGTCCTTTCATACTGCCCCTGTTTGAAAAAAAAATCTGCCAAAAGTTGCAATGATATGGCGTCTTTATAAGGGTGATACTTATCCTGCCCCAGAAGTTCTGCAATATGACGATATACAGGTTCCGCGCCTTGAGCATCATTTTGAATCCGAATCAGAAAATCATACCAGCTATGTAAAATAAAAATATCATCCGAATGTTTTTTTACCATATCCTCAAGTATTTTTCCACCTTCGGCAATATTTCCCGCATCGTTTAACGCCAGCGCCAGATTCATTTTTATTTTTTGAGAATCAGGATACTTAGCTAATTCTGCCCGATATAATGTAACCTCATCTTTGAAATCCATATTCCGGGTATAAGTGGCAGCGCCCGAAATAATCAATACACAACAAAGAAGCATTCCCTGAAAAGCAGGCTTCCGAATATAGCTGACCTCAGAAATAAGCATCACCGAACCCAGCGCAAGCCCGATAGAAGGCAGATACATCCGATGCTCAAAAATAATTTCCAACGGAATAATTGTTGATTCAACCAGATGCGCTATCAGAAACCACGCGCTCATCCATGCAAAAATCGGCAGCCGTTTCCGATACAGCCAAGACACAATACCAACGCCTATCCACGCCATAAGACTTGTCGCCGTGCTGACAGGCAGAAACAGCCCCCGTGAAACCGGATATTCATACAGAATGCTGAACCGGTCGGCTATCGGAATATAAAATAACGATATATAATGCCACAAAACCCGCGTCTGGGTCAGCAGGCGTTCAGACAGCGTAAAGTCTCTTTTTGCATATCCGGCAAGAATGCTTTTCCATGGCGCCGCTCCCATATATAAAAAAATCAATATGATAACGACTATCCCGGATATGGCTGTCCACTGCCATTTCAGGTTGAAAAATTCTCCCCGCTTCAGCAGAAAAAATTCATGCGCCAGAATCAGCAGCGGAATCACCACGATATTCTCTTTGGAAAGCAAGCCCGCTATCCATGATATGATTCCGAATATCCAACACAAAACTGCCAGATAACGGCGCCGGTCATGCCAGCGGTTTCGCCCCGCCATCCATAATGTCATTGTCAGCAGAGAAAACAATACCGACAGACTGGTCATTCTCTGAACAATATAAGTAACCGCATTGATCTGAATCGGATGAATTGCCCATATCAGCGCGGCTCCCCATGACAGCCCGAAAGCGGACTGACCATACCGCTCCCTGAGCCAGCCCGTGTTCAGCGTCTGGAAAAAAAACAGCGCGATCAGTAATCCGCAAAAGCTATGAATAATAATATTAACAAGATGATAGCTGAAAACATCATATCCGCCCCAAAGATAATTCAGGGCAAAACTCAGATAAGCAATTTTTCTGTTTTTATTCAGATGAGGCGCGTTCCAGACATAGCTCAGAGTATCGTAAGATATTTTTTCTATTCTGATATAGTCGTTATGAACAATATTTCCATCGTCATCGAAAAAAAAAGGAGCCTGCCATGTGCAGATATATACCGCAAACACGGCGGTAATCAGAAGAAAAGAAAGAAGGATATGGCGAATCCGAAGTAGCATAGTAATCTTTTGATATAAAAAAACTGCCCACCCCGAATCAAGCGATGGGATGGGCAGTTTAAAGAGTCATTGATTATTGACAGGCATTTGTGGTATTTTTCAGTTGAAGTTTCTCATTGATCTCCCACTTATCATCCGCTGCCGTGCCTTTGATACCTTTGTTCATAGATGTTGCAGTGGCTGTGTATGCGTTAGAGCTTACACCTGCGTAAGAATAGGTGTAATATCTCTTGCTGCCTTCGCCTTTGACCTGAAATCCCAGTTTAACACTGCTGTCAGCATATTTGTTGAATTCTGCTACATAAGCTTCCTGGTTCTTTGCGATTGTACCCAGTGATTGTTTTGCCTCGCTCTGTTTTGCCTTGCACTGATAATTCAGGAAGTTAGGAATTGCGATGGCTGCCAAGATACCGATGATTGCAACAACGATCATCAACTCGATCAGGGTGAAACCTTTTTTGTTAGTCTTCATGGTGATTCTCCTTTTTCTAATTTTTTAATTTTTTTTGGTGTACAGATTTTTATCTGCCACTCATCTTCACATTGAAGTTGATAAATTATAAAGCAAGTGTTGTGCCAAAAGCGGTGATAAAATCCACATACAAATTATATACCAACTCTGATAAAAAACATAATTAACTGTATTTAATATTATTTTTCATAAAATCAAATACAGAACAAGTTTTTCAGATGTAAAAAGTTATAGAAAGAAGTGCGGAAATATAATAAAGGTTATAGAAAAAAATGACAAAAATTGTCATAATGAAATCATATAGTTATATTAAGATTGACTTTTTTAATACTTTTTTGTTTATAATTCAAATGGTTAAAAATGACAAAAAATTGTCAAGATTGTCAAAAATTGTCAAAAAAATAGGCATGAATTGTGCATAATAAGCAAAAATTACGCCAAAATCAGAGGCTGTTCCGAGCATGGCTGTTCAATGCTGAACAATATCCTGATTATTCATAATAAATTTCTGATATGCGCTGCCGCCCGGGCTTTTATGTCCGGGGCGGGTACGACAGTATTCTGCCGGTAAGGCGGTAAAATCGGCAGTTATCCCTGAACTGATTTCCGGGACATGCGGAATATCTGTCCGGTTTTGAAAGGTTTGACAGAATTCAACAGCCCTGGCTACCTGAGTCTCAATCGTCTCCTGCGGATAGCTTCAGCTTTATCACACTCAGCCCGAATGTCAAATAAAAACAGCCCGCAAGATGCGAACCTCACGGGCTGGTGTTGCTGAATCAGGATTTAAGGATTTCAGAAGGATTGAAGGATACCCCGCCCCCCTTCTTAAAGAGAGGCAGGGATATTTGAGTTATTTCACTGTTTTCGCATTCAACACGGTCATAATATCCGCGACCGTGATACAGCCATCATCATTCACATCAAAGAACGCATCATATTTCTGCTGTCCTCTGCATGAGTTCCAATGTCTGACCAGCATTTCAACATCCGTATTGTCAACAACGCCGTCCGCATTGAAATCATAGCTGATTGCAGCCTTCAGCGGCGCAACAGTCGGAGGCTGCCCATCTGCCGATATTGTCGTGGTCAGTATCTGACCCGGCGCAATATCAACGGAAATTTCGGCTGATGAAATCTCCGCGCTGCCCTGATAGGTTCTGACCGTCAGCGTACCGTGAGCGGTTGCCGTACCCTGAATTGAAAGCCGGTAATTTCCGGTCGGATTCGGCAGAGTAACGGTCTGAGTTCCGTCAGCTTTCAGTTCAAAATCCGCGCCTGCGATTGCTGCGCCTGACTTGCCTATAACATTTCCGGCTGCATCATAGACCAGCAGAGTTGCCGGATCGTTAAGTGTTACGGTCATGCTGATCGTATCTTCGGTAGCAGCCGGAGATCCTACATGCTCCAGAATTGCCATACCGAGTTCCGAAGTTCGCCAGTCCGTTCCGTCCCGTTTTGCCCGTGTTACAGCCTGCGATTTCAGATCATCAATTGAAGGCAGATTGCCGGTTGCGCCCGTAATCCTGACAATCAAATCATTGAAATCTTTGTCAGAAGTTGCGGCATCTTTGTCCTCATAAGAATACGCTTTGCCCATTCCGTTGACATCCGCCATCTGACCGATGTACATGCCATAAACCGGATTTGAAGACACCAGAGAGAACAGCGGTCGCCTGTTCGTATCGGTTGTTGCCGGATACTGCGCCAGTGATGCGAAGGTCGAGTTGGGAACAAGCACGGTTGCGAACTGGCTTCCGGGTTTCATGGCAAAGCTTTTTAAGCCTTTGTAATCGCCGGTATTCCAATCTCTGACCTCTCCGCCGAGCAAGCCGCTGAATCTCGCGCCTTCGGATAAATCTGAGAAGACGAGATAGCCCTGATCGGAGTCTGAAAGAACACGCTTCACAGCTTCGGCGATAAATTCGGGAGAGCCGGGAGTTAAGTTTTCCATTCCGGCAAGATTGAAGATGCCGAACTCGCCCTGATACTTGCCGCCGTCATAGAGCCAGTCAATTTTTACGATGCCGGTGTCGTCAACGGTGAAGGTGCCGGATGAATATTGAGCCGGTTTTGAAGCCGGATCATTCGGATCCGTGTTTGCCTTGTACTCGTCAAGATTTGAATAGCCGTCATTATCCGAATCGGTTGAAGCATCACTGACAAGCGGATTGAGATTGTACCGCTTTTCCCATTCGTCGGGCATTCCGTCATTATCATCATCGGTATCCGTATTGTCGCCGATACCGTCTTTATCCGAATCAAGCTGCTCTTTTGAATCATTCGGGAAAAGATCTTTGTTATCCGGTATGCCGTCTCCGTCAGAATCAGGAATAAGTTCACCTTCCACAATGATTTGTGTTTTCATACTTGCTGTTACATTTCGATCAGTTTGAGAGACAGCTTTCACAACAATCTCATTAACTTCACCTGCTTTGTCAGAAAGTTTGACTTGCAAAGTGAATTCTTTACTGTTGAGTCCATCCACTGTAACAGTAGTCGGTAAGCCGCTGAGTTGCCAGCCTTTGGCATTTTCAACGAATAATGTGTAAGTGTCAGTGTTAGGTCCGCTGTTTTGCACTTTGACAGTGATGGGTACTGTTGCGCCTGCTTTGTCCATCACTGAGGTTGTACCCAGCAAACTGACAGCATACAAAATTTTGCTGGGTTGTTTGTCAATAAGGGGGGCATTGATCATATCTTGTAAAGTCTTGCCCTCATCTAAAAGCACAGTGTCAGCATAAATAATAACTTTGCCGCCTGCTTTCAGGATTTGGTTGTTATTGCCTTTGAAGTTGATAATACCGCCCTTACCAACAGCTAACGTAATATCACCTGTAGCAGTAATGGCATTGAGACTGAGGTTATGGAGTTCGATATTTGAACCATCCCCCCCAAAGATTGTAACATTTCTTGCTTCTTCGATGCGAAAATCATCTATCATAGCAATATTGGGTGGTTCAATAAGCACATCTCCCCCTCGTGATGCTATCAATGAGCCAAGGGTAACTTTCCCATCATCTGAAAAAGTTGTCAGGATACTCATCGTAGCAGCACCACCGGGAGTTGCATCATAAGGGCAATCCCATACTCGTGCATCACCTCCTACTGCGCCTTGAATTGTTCCGATATTTTGTACGGTATTTCCTCCAAATAAGTCAATTTTGCCAGCATTTCCACCCGTAGCATTGCCGAGATTGTAATCGGTCTTACGATTGGGAGTTACAATGTCTGCTGCGTTTTCATAACTCGTATAGGCAGGGTCGTAACACTGGTTCAGGTGTTGAATATCATCACTGTTACTTGCCACTCCACCATTGCCACCATCAACATTGATCCAACTGGCTGTACTGTTTCCCGGCTCCTTGTAAAAAGGAGCATCCGGACCAATTTTAGCATTTTTACTATTAATAAGGATAGGAGACTTCAAGAAAACATTTCCACCATTTCCACCTTTAGCATCAATGGTATTAGGCGAAGATATGGCAATGTAGCTGTTTGTTATATCATGTCCGCCACGACCAGCGACTATCTTTCCACCCGGCGCATTAAAAATAAAATCATTAGCACGAGTCAGATGTATATTCACAGAGTTGCCATTAGTCGCAACGGTCCCTTCAGAACTTCTATCTACTCCATTTGCACCTCTTATTGTGCCTTGATTGTAGATATATTTCGGACCCGGAATAGAAAGTGGAGTAGTTAATGGAACACCATTTGCGGATGTGAGAGTGAAAGGAAAAGCTAAGTCTTGTCCTTTCTCACTCGTCAAGACACCTTCTGGTTCGATACAAAGTATCCAACCTGTCGTTTGTTGACTCAAAAAATCAAAAGCTTGTATCGTAGTTCCAGCAACAAGACTTGGTTGTGTGGCTTTATACAGCTTCTCCATTAAAGTCTGCACAGTAATTTCGTGGTTAATTCGCACTTTTACCGGGCGACCTTCAGACTTAGCATTATTAAAAGCCTCATATACTGTTAAGGGATTTGGATTATCAGGTCTTGGGGGGGCAGTCGAAATATCACTTCCATCAAGTGTTACACCCCATTGTGGCTTACCGCAATAGTCTGCAAAAGTGTCATTTGCAGATTTGATTGTCAGATAAACAGACCTACTAGAGGCAGTAGTGCTACCAGTTTGTTGAGTTGTCAAGCTTACAGTGAATGTTGAAGCTGAAGAAGAAGGTTCATAGGTATGGTAAACCGCTTTAGCCGCGTCTGGAGTAGATAGAGATATTGTTTTACCATCTCCAAAATTCCATACATAAGTACAAGTCGCTCCTGCATCGCAATTACCGCTTATTGAAGCTGTGAACTTATAGCTGAAAGGAGCAACTTCTTGAGAAGAGACCGAATCTACAGAGGTGCTTTTAAGCTGAGATTCGGTATTTCCCTCCTTTTTCATAACAATAACAAATTGTTTGATCTCATTATCACCTACTACCACCGTTTCAAGAGGCATCGAACCAGACTCCATCACCACAGGTAAGATTTGTTTCCATCCTTCCGGCACTGAATAAGAGATTGCAAAACTACCACCTGTTGCACGGGTAAATAAAAAACTACCATCTGACTGAGTTGTGACTGGGTAAGAACTAAAGGTGGTATTGTCCACAATAGCGATATTTCTACCTGCCATTTCTTCACCTGAGTCATAAGTCTGATTATCATTTTTGTCATCAAACATACGACCAGAAATGGTAGCCGCCCACGCACTCCCGGATATCGCCATGCTCAACGCCACCAAACACGCCGCAAGCGTCCATATCCCAAAAACTTTTCT
>DYRC01000391.1 GCA_020718925.1 Desulfonema limicola | reverse complement strand
ACCGCCTGCTGCCCGTTTTCCGCCTCCCTAAGTTCAAAACCGAACGGACTGAGCAGTTTCACCAGCAGCAGCCTGTTATCCGCTTTGTCATCCGCAATCAGAATCCGATATCGGGGCTGACCCGGCTGCCGACCGATGACCCGGCGGTTATCATCTTTGACAGCATACCCATCCGGAATTTTTATTTTAATACCGAATCGGAATACCGAGCCTTTGCCGATTTCGCTGCTGACCGTCATATCCCCGCCCATCAGTTGAACGAATTTCCGGCTGATAACAAGCCCCAGCCCCGTGCCTTCCTGTGAGCATCTTCCGCTTTCCGTCTGCACAAACGGCGCAAACACGCCATTGAGTTCGTCTTCGGCAATGCCGGTTCCCGTGTCCTCAACGGAAAATTGAAGAGTGAGAATTGAGAATTGAGAAGTATCTTCATTTCTCACTTCTCCTTTCTCACTTCTCACTTCTATCTTGCCTTTTTCGGTAAATTTGAGCGCATTACCGATCAGATTGATGAGAACCTGCCGGAGTTTTGCTTCATCAGCGGTTACATAGCGGGGAATGTCCGGTGCTGCTTCAAAAACCAGATTCAGATCTTTTTTTTCAGCCCTCATTCGGAACATATCTTTCAGATCATCCAGTAAGCCATGCAGATCAAAATCATTTTCACTGAGCGTTGTCCGCCCGGCTTCGATTTTGGACATATCCAGTACGCTGTTGATCAGGGTGAGCAGATGTTCGCCGCTGCGGTTGATGATGCGGAGATTTTCTAATTGTTCGGTTGTCAGATTCTCACCGTGCGACATAAGCCGGGAAAATCCGATGACCGCATTGAGCGGCGTCCGTAATTCATGGCTCATATTGGCAAGAAATTCGGATTTGGCGCGGTTGGCTGATTCGGCGGCTTCTTCCGCCTGTTTGCGCTCAATAATTTCCAGTTCCAAATGCTGAGTGGCAGAGGTCAGTCTGCGGGCAATGATAAGCGCAAGCCATACAGCCGCAAGCGACGCTGCAATACAGAGCAGAATCGTGGCTCTTGTATTGAGGTTAATCTGCTCCATAACATCTGATTCAGGCAGCCCTGTTATCATTATCCAGTTCAGCCCATACGGATCGCCTAATTTTGCCACAGTTATGAAGTAACGCTGTCCGTCAATCTCCATATCTGAATGATAATTATCGGGAATGCGGTTCATATTTCCGAACTGACCGCTGATATCTGCCGAAGCTATGCGAATGAACGGATCATCGCTTTCAGCGGCTTTAAACCGTTCAAAGTCTTTGACACCCTTGCGTATCACCTTTGCAGAAGTTGAGGAAGCCACAAGCATCCCATCCTGCTCCACGAGGAAAACCTTTCCTGATTTCCCAATTTTGAGTCCTTTAAGAAATCTTGAGATGAAATCCAATGTCAGAACAGACTGATGTACCGCGATCAGATTGTTGGTATGATCATACACAGGAAGCACGGCGGTAATGCCGATATCAATGCTTGTCGCCCAGACATAGATCGGACTCCAAGCCGCTTTACCAGCCTTGACCGCAGCTTGATACCATGCACGCGGGCGGGCGTCATAATCGGGCGTTTGAAACAGCAAGCGAATCAGATGCCCCTGATTGTCAATCTCAGAAACACGATAGATATTATCCTGCTTCCGATGTATCAGATTGATGCTGAAGCCGCCTTCTCTGCGCCCTGCACCTGCAAAATCTCCTTGTTTTTCTATGCCTATACCGACAAAAGCGACAGTATCAAACGCCTGAAGGTGGCGGAGATAGACCGAACGCAATGTATCCAAATCTTCCAGCATGGCAGGATGCTGTGCAATCATATCCGCATTCAGGCGATTGAGACGATGGGGCATTGCCAGATAATCGCCGAGTTTTTCCTGAACGCTTATAATAATCTGAACTTGCAACTGTTTTGCCAAATCCTCA
The DNA here is from genome assembly GCA_020718925.1 of Desulfonema limicola. Taxonomy (GTDB): domain Bacteria; phylum Desulfobacterota; class Desulfobacteria; order Desulfobacterales; family DYRC01; genus DYRC01. The sequence goes on along the minus strand of DYRC01000391.1, from coordinate 1,491 downwards.
ACAGCATGTTTTCCGTTTTGAAGTGAAACATAACCGATCAGTCCGGCTGTTGCTGCGATCAGAAAGACAAACGATAACGACAAAACAGCATGGTAGGTTTTATGTCCGGTCATAATTTGATCCTCAGGCGTTCTATATCCGAAGCCACTCAGCCCTTTTGAAATTCTTTTAATTTCCGGGACTCACGATACACATTTTCCAATTCTTTACAGGCTTTATCATAAGTTTTGCCGCACAGATACGACAATCCTGCTTTTTTGCCGACCGACCAGCCGACATCCAGAGCAATCTGCCAGGGCGAAATCCGTCTGACCCAGATATATATCCGTAAGGGCCATTTAAGCCATTTATAGGCTTTCCCGGCGTTTGCCAACGCGGTTCTGACCGGCGCAGGCAAAAGCATGTCGGTCAGATTTTTCGCCTGATACAGCGTATAAAGGCGGATATTATAAAATTTTCCCAGCAGCGGATATTCCTCGCCTTTGATAAACGCATCAATCCAATATCTTCCCCGCTCCAACAAAGGTCTGATTCCGGCTTCTTCCAACGGCGCGTCTGATTCAGGAAAATGTTTTTTGGCTATGATTCCGGCTGCTTCATACACGGCTGCTTTCCACAAGGCAAAAGTCGGGTCAGAGAGCATCGTCGCCCGAAAACCTGCCAGACGCTTGCGAATCTCTGAAAGTTCGGGATCAAGCTCAGGTTCCTCTTTTTCTTCCAAAGTTTCCAACGCTTCAAGCCCGTCTTCCAAAACCTTTTTTTCATCTTCCGGCGCGGACGATGCTTCGATGTCATACGCATTAAGCGCAAGCCTTCCGAAAAACAGATACAAATCCGCCATCAGATATTTGGTTAATAGCAAAATGGTCAGATGCCGGGAAAGATATGCCAGCCAAGATAAGGGATCAGGCAGAATAAACAGCCGCAACACCAAAAAACGATGAACATTTGTCCGGTGTTTAAGATACCAACTGCCCCATCGGGAAGAGGTAAATTTCTGATACCAGCGATATGAATTTCGGATATGCCGAATGGTGATATTCTGAAGCTTTCCGAATCCGGGACGTTTGAGAATGCTGTCAAAGCGATGAAGTGAAATATCCAGACTTTGAAGCACAGAGCCGACTCGGACATGAAGTTCGGGATGTTCTGTATCAGGGTGATAACATGCTGCAATTGCAATGATATATTGCGGAATATCTTTTAATTCCTCAATATCCGGCGAAGAGGATTCAAACACCTGCCGACAGCGCTGCTCAATGATTTTAATGCCCTGAGTTCTTGCCACGCTTGCAGATGCGTCTTCTTTGCCCAGCGCACTCAGATCGTTTATTAAAGCCTGTTTCCATCTGAAAACGCTTCTGAATCGGAGCAGGACAATGATGATAATGCCGAGTACGGACAGCGATACCGCCGCCCAGAGAATTTTCAGAATGAGTGTGTAGTCCATAATTTAACACGCTTCCCGGAAATGAATTTCCGGGCTATTAT
>DYRC01000390.1 GCA_020718925.1 Desulfonema limicola | reverse complement strand
CCTCCCCGGAGCGGAGAAACTCTATCCTTCAATCCGTCATCATCTTTCAATCCTGGGTAGTGGTTCAAAACAGACTGTCATCGGATTTCAGAACAAAAAAAGTAACTCATTCTCACAAAGGGTTATGACAATCGGAAATTGAACTGAAACAAGTCATCAATGAACCACTACCCAATCCTGATTCACTCTTGGCAATCCTGAAATCCTGAAAATCTTGGTTCAGACCAGTTTCTCAGCTTCGATGAAATTCAGTACTTCCTGCGGGGATGCCGCTGTTGCTGCCACTCTGATAAGGGCATTGAGCTTGTCGGCATCAGCGATGTTTTTTATCCTGCTTTGCAGGGATTTCAAGCCTTTTGTACCGAATTTTGCTTTGAAAAGAAGTATAAGGCTTTGATGCATTCCCTTCTGCATTCCCTCCTGCATTCCTTCCTGCATTCCCTTCTGCATTCCTTCCTGAGAGAATTTATCTCTGAAATATTGCATCAGCATCGCAGTTTCCTCCTTTTTGTCATTAATTTCCTGACATAATCTATCCCGTTCTTCTTCCCGGATTCCGGCATATACGTCAATGAAATCAGCGTATTTGTCAAACAGCATGGGCTTGACCAGTCTGTGCAATCCAAGTAATGCCTGTCTGATTACCTCGGCGCGTTCTTCCGGGGCATAGTTCATTTTCGGCAGAAGAATCTTTATCAGGGGATTTTCATAATGATAATAATCTTCTGCGTTCATATCGGACAGTTTTACGAACACATACTCGAAATGCAGAAAAGTTCTTCCGCCGAACTCAATGTTCAGATTACGCGCAACATCTCTCTTTTTATTCCATTTTTTACGATCCGTGAACAGAACTGTCGGAATCACGGTTGCTTCCGGATAAGCCTCTGTCTCATCTGCCGTGTATCTGAGCAGCCTGTGGATCGGAAATCTGTTTTTATCTTCCTGAAACTCGATCAGCCACAGAAGTATCTGACCTTTTTCAAATGAGAACAGTATCGGCATGTCCAACGCCAGATGGGCATCCGAAAGCCTGCGTTTTTTCGGTTCCTGACGGACAAATTCAATTTTCAGAACTGCTCCGAACTTTTCTGCCGCTTCCGGCAGAATCCAATCAAGAGCTTCTTTCGGAAAATCCGCAAGCAGATTTTTGAAGTTGTGATCGTGGGATTCCTGAGTCATCGGTTACTCCTTAATCTGTTGACAGAATTAGCAGTTATCGGTACGGTTGTCAAGGAGTCGGAGCAATTATTTCGGATTCAGACATTGACCTGTCAGTACTTGATAAAGCGGAAACAATTGTATATCTGACAGATGTGATGTCATAATTGCCATCGGAAAAATTTGAAGGATGTATGATTTATCCTTCAATCCTGATTCATTCGCCCGTTCGGTTGCAATGATTACCGATACTTTTTCAACACCACGCAGGCATTTGTTCCACCAAATCCGAAAGAATTGCTCATCGCATATTCCAATTCAACTTTCCTAGCCACATTCGGCACATAATCCAAATCGCAGTCTTTATCAGGGCTATCCAGATTAATGGTCGGCGGGATAATGCTGTCGTGAATAGCCAGCGCAGTAAAGACAGACTCAATCCCGCCCGCGCCGCCCAGCAGATGTCCGGTCATGGATTTGGTCGAACTGACAGGAATAGAATATGCTTTTTCTTTGAACACGGCTTTAATTGCTTTGGTCTCATACACATCGTTGAGGTCGGTAGAAGTGCCGTGAGCATTAATATAATTAATCGCAGTGTAAGGAATATTACCGTCATCCAACGCTGCCTGCATACACCGCGCCGCGCCTTCGCCATCCGGTGCCGGAGCCGTCATGTGAAACCCATCTCCGCTCATTCCGAAACCGCAGATTTCAGCATAAATATGTGCGCCGCGTTCAAGAGCATGGTCAAGACTTTCAAGAATCAGAATACCGGAGCCTTCGCCCACCACAAAGCCGTCTCTGTCTTTATCAAAAGGACGGGAGGCTTTCTGCGGCTCATCGTTTCTTGTGGAAAGCGCTTTAAGTGCGCTGAATCCGGCAAGACATGTCGGCGTAATCACGGATTCGACGCCGCCGGTAACCATAGCGTCTGCCGCGCCCCGGCTGATAATTTTATATGCCTCACCCACTGCATGAGTTCCCGCAGCACAAGCCGTAGCAATGGAAGCGTTAGGACCTTTTGCGCCCAGTTGAATCGAAATCATGCCGGGCGCCATATTGCCGATCATCATCGGAATAAAAAACGGACTGACCCGTCTGGGACCTTTATCCTGCAAAATTTTGGTATTTTCTTCCAGAATATCCAGTCCACCCAAGCCGCAGCCGGTAAGAACGCCCACCCGATTCGCATTTGCCTCATTGATGACCAACCGGGAGTCTTCTATGGCCATGCGGGCTGCCGCAACCGCGTAAGCAATAAACAGTTGCGTGCGTTTGGCGTCTTTTTTGGGAAGAAAATCTTCAGGATTGAAATTTTTAACTTCTCCGGCAATTCTTGTCGGAAATCCGGATGCGTCAAACCTCGTGATCTCCCCGATGCCTGATTTTCCGGCACATAAGGCTTCCCAGCTTTGTTTTACTCCGATTCCCAAAGGGGTAACCAACCCCACACCTGTAATCACAACCCGCCTGTCCACAGAATCCTCCTTTTTTTTAATGTGTTAAGTGTTATGTGTTATGAAGAATTTTTCTTAACACTTAACACTTTCCACTTAACACTATCTTTTAATCACGAATGCGCTTTGATATAATCAATAGCATCTTTGACTGTTCTCAGTTTTTCCTGCTCTTTATCGGAAATTTCAATGTCAAATTCTTCTTCCATAGACATAATAAGTTCTACCAAGTCTAAGGAATCCGCGCCTAAATCGTCAATAAACGATGCTTTCGGCACAACTTCGGCAATATCCACACTCAATTTTTCCGCAATAATCTTTTTGATTTTATCCTCAACGGACATGGAACATTCTCCTTTATTCACATTTTGCACTACATATACATTCCGCCATTCACATGAATCACCTGACCGGTAATGTACGCTGCTTTTTCAGATGCCAAAAATTCAACTACGCCTGCGATGTCTTCGGGTTTTGCCGTGCGCCCCAAAGGAATCTGGGCAATCATGGCTTCTTTGGCTTTTTCCGAAAGAGTTATCGTCATCTCCGTATCCACATAGCCCGGCGCAACCGCATTTGCCGTAATATTCCGGGATGCCAGTTCGCGGGCAAGGGCTTTGGTAAAACCGATAATCCCGGCTTTTGACGCCACATAATTTGCCTGCCCCGGATTTCCCATCACGCCGACTACCGAAGTGATATTGATAATCCGCCCGAAATGCTGCTTAATCATGGGTTTTGCAACAAGTTTACTGCATAAAAACACGCCTTTGAGATTCGTATCCAGCACATCGTCCCAGTCTTTTTCTTTCATTCGGAC
>DYRC01000004.1:2234-39807 GCA_020718925.1 Desulfonema limicola | reverse complement strand
GGGGGAGGGGTGCAAGAGACCTATTTCATCTTGCGGATACGCACGTCAATCTCTTTGGCGTCTTTAAGCAGGGCGGTGAGCTTTGATGTGTCTGTTTCTCCGAAATGATACGGATACAGCAATTTCGGTTTGAACGCTTTTGCCGCATCCGCCACCATTTCCGGTGTCATGGTATAGGGCAGATTCATGGGCAGAAACGCAATGTCAATTCCGGTAAGCGCTTTTATTTCCGGTGTATTTTCAGTATCTCCGCCAATATAAACCCGTTTATCGCCGAATGTGATGATATAGCTGTTTCCGATGCCTTTGGGATGATACGGTGTGCCGGGGCTTCGGGTATGGACAAGATTGTATGCAGGCAACGCTTCGATTTTCAAGCCTTCGACAGTTTTAACATCCCCGTTTTTCATCACTATCCCGCCGGTCAACTGCTTGGCGCAGGTTTCTGTCAGCACCACCGATGTTTTATCCGTGCGGATTGGCGCGATGGCTTTGTCATCAAGATGGTCTTTATGCTCATGCGTGATTAAGATCAGGTCTGCTTTGGGCAGTTTGGCATAATCCGCATACTGGCTGACCGGATCAATATGGATAATCTTGCCTCCGAAGCCAAACATCAGAGTTCCATGCCCGATAAACGTGATTTCCAAATCCCCGCCGGATGTTTTGATCAGATCCTTTTCAAAGGGTTCGGCATAAGCGACGCCAAAAGACATCGCCACACACATCATGGTCAAAAGTAAGCGATTCATAATTTTCTCCTTTCTTTAATGCTGCATCTGGTTGAGTTTAAAGTAAAAGCCTTTCTGCTTCATCAATTCTTCATGGTTTCCGATTTCGATAATCCGTCCCCGGCGAAGCACGATAATCCGATCTGCCTGACGCACAGTCGAGAGCCGGTGAGCAATAATCAGAGTCGTGCGGTTGCGGGTAAGGTTGGATAACGCATCCTGAATTTTGGCTTCGGTTTCAGAATCAATATAGGACGTGGCTTCATCTAAAATAATCAGATCAGGATTGCGGGCAAAGGCTCTGGCAATGGAAATCAACTGCCGCTCCCCGCTGGATACAGATGCGCCGCCCTCGGACAATTCGCTGTGAATCCCTTTGGGCAGTTTCTGAACAATCTCTTTACAATTCGAGGCATTCAGCACAGCGTTGATTTCTTCTTCGGAAACTTCTGTTCTGTCCTGAAAAATATTGTGAAACACGCTTTCGGAAAACAGAAACGGGTCTTGGCTCACCAGCGCGGTTTTATTCCGAAGCACGGATGGCGATAGCGATTTCATATCATGCCCGTTGATAAGAATCTGACCCGAACCCGGCTCATAAAACCGAATCAGCAGATGAATCACAGAGGTTTTGCCGGATCCGGTGGGTCCTACAATCGCAACGGTTTCTCCGGCTTTGATGCTGAAAGAGACGTCATTTAAGATCGGCTCACCGGGCGCATAAGCAAAACAGAGTTCTTTGACCTCAATGCTTTCGATTTTATCCAGCACCGGCGAATCAGCAGGCTGGGACAGTTTTTCATCATTATCTAAAATCAGAAAAATTCTTTCCGCAGAAGACATGGCATTTTGCAGGATATTGTGTTTTTCGGCAATGTCCTGAATGGGTCTGAAAAACATCCTGACATAAGACAGAAACGCTACCAACACGCCCAGAGTGATGCTTTCTGCCAAAACGCCGACGCCGCCGTAAAAAATCACCAGAGCCATCACAAAAGTTCCCAAAAATCCGATGATCCGCATAAAGATAGCATAAACGCTGATTTGCGAAAGCATGGTCGTATAATTTTCATGGTTCAAGTTTTTGAAATTCTGGTAATTTTTCATCTCCTGCATAAACAGTTGAATGACCTTGATACCGGCAATGGTTTCGGAAAAACGGATATTGATTTTGGCAACCAGCAGCCTGAGTTTTCGGAAAAGTTCTCTGGCTTTGCTTGAAAAACGGACAGATGCGTAATATACAACCGGAATCACCATGAAAGATACTATCGCAAGCTGCCAATTCAATATCAGCAGCATGATGGCAATGCCGACAAGCATCATTATATCTTTGAACATAAATACCGTAACAGACGTGAACAATTCGTGCATGTTCTGAACATCATTCGTAACCCGCGTTACCAATCTGCCCACAGGATTGCGGTTGAAAAACGATAAAGACAGACTTTGAAGATGCGAAAAAATCTTAATCCGTAAATCGTGCATCATCATCTGTCCTGCATATTCCACCACCATCACCTGAACAAAGTTGAATATCAAATCCGCAACTGTCAGAATCAGAAAAATAACAGCAATCCGGGTGATGCCGGACAGTTTTTCTTCAAGCAGGGGATGGGGCTGTCCTTTCGGCACGATATAGTTATCTATGGCAATCCGGGTCAGATACGGAAGAGCAAGCTCAATCACCGTTATGAAAATCAGCATAAAAACAGACAGCCATAACCATCGCTGATACGGTTTCATAAAAAACCATAAGCGTTTCAAAAGCTTGACATCATAAGGTTTGCCCAGTTCCTGTTCCTCAGAATAGCCGTAATCTGCGTGCATTCAAATCCTCTTTCATACAAAGTTGTGAATTTATACCCTGCTTATCGGTTTTGTTCAAGGAAGTTTTTTGGGGCGGGGGGGTTTATTCTTTGACTATCGCTGCAAATTTCTTTTCTCTCTTATTTCCTGCCGGTTCATACTCTTTCCTAAAATAATTTACTTTTCCGAATGAAGATGATATATATTGGGATAATATCAAAAAATTATGAACAACCGCCGATTGCATAAAGGAGACGCTATGATTATCCGACAAACACGATGGTTTGCCATTATGCTGATGCTTTTTTTCTCTGTGATGGCATGTACAACAATTTCACCTTTTAATCAAAGGGCTTATGAACAAGCCACATCATTGAAAGCAGAAGCGTTGATGCTGATGGATAAAGCCACAAACCCTTATTCCGAATATCGTTCGGAAGTGGAATCTCTTCGTTTGAATCTTGAAAAGGCATATCAATATACCAAAGGTTTGCCTAAAAATGAAATTACCGCCAAGCAGTGGGAAATACTGAAAGACCCGGAGCGGCATTCTTTAGGCGGCTTTTTAAAACGCTGGGAAAAAACATCGCAGGTATCGGCTAATTTTATCAAAGCCGCAAAAGAGCTGATCAGTGACGGATTTGATACCATTATTGAGCTTGAAAGCGGAAAACGGAAACCCGAAGAAATTTCCAACAGATAGGAGATGATACAATGGCAACTTTTGATGATTTTTTGAAAGAAGTGGGTAAATCGCTGACAGAGTTTGCAAAAAACAGTTGGAACACATACAAAGATGCGGCGGTTAAAGACGGCAGGTTATTTATTGAAAAAAGCAAAGCCGATCTTGAGCGATGGCTGAAACTCCTGGCATCCGGAGGATTGAATCGGGATGATTTTGAGTGGCTCATCATGGGGAAAAAGGATTTGGCGGAATTAACTGCGCTAAAACAGGCAGGACTTACGAAAGTCGCGCTGGATCGCTTTATCAACGGAGTGATTGACATCATTATTTCATCGGCTTTCAAAACTGTTAAAATATAATATTTGAAGACTGTAATTTGTTATTAATAACCCGCGGCGCGTTCAGCAGCGGGTTTTTTAGTTTTTCCATATACGATATCCGAGCATCAGCGTACGGCTATAACTGATCTCTTGCGGTCGCAGATAGACTGATTATGTAAAGTTACAGTTGCAAATTTCTGAATTATCTGTTAAAATATAAATTATATGTGAGGAACTGCCGCTATTTTTTGAAATAATGAAGCAAAAGAGTATTTGAGGAGGCTGTTTTTATGGAAAAATTCAATTTGGTCAAATCTTATCTTCACGATATGGGATTGCCCATCGTCACCGAAGATACGGAAAAACAACTCGTGGTGGTGGACAACACGGCAAGAGGCATCAGACATCTTGTCATTGACTGCGAATATCCCACGCTGACAATGGAACAGATTATTATGAAGCTTAATCCGCAGAAAAATCCGGCGGAATTTTTCAAACGTCTCTTGCAGATGAACCGGCATCTGGTTCACGGCGCGTTTGTGCTGGATGATAAAGCCGAAATGGTGATGTTCCGGGATACGCTCGAACTTGAAAACCTTGACTATAACGAATTGGAAGGTTCTGTCAATGCGTTGAGTCTTGCACTTTCCGAATACGGCAGAGAACTGCTGACGTATGCTTAATTTTTTTTAACCTGATAAGGAGAATATGCTATGGCATCTATATTTTCAAGAATTTTCAAGATCGGCGAGTCTGAAGCTCATGCGGTGATAGACAAACTTGAAGATCCGATTAAAATGACCGAGCAGGGCATTCGGGATTTAAAAGAAGATTTGCAGAAGGCAATGGTAAGCCTTGCCGAAGTCAAAGGCATTGCGATTCGTACCCGTAAAGCCTCTGATGATAAAAGAACTCAGGCAGCGGATTATGAGCGCAAAGCCATGCAGTTGCTTCAGCAGGCGCAAAGCGGCGGGCTGGATAAAGCTCAGTCTGACCGGCTGGCTATGGAGGCATTGAATAAAAAAGAAGAAGCTGCCAAAGAGTCGAACCGCTTGTCTCAGGAAGCGGAACGACATGAAACAATGGCAAATCAGCTTCAGACAAACGTGAATAAAATCAAATCGTCCATCACGGGCTATGAAAATGATCTGACAACGCTCAAAGCGCGTGCTACGACCGCTCAATCTACCAAAAAAATCAACGAGCAGATTGCCCAGATTGATCCGTCAGGAACAATTGCCATGCTTGAAAAAATGAAAGCCAAAGTAGAGCGGGATGAATCGCTTGCTCAGGCGTATGGCGAAATTATCAACGCGGACAAGAGCGTTGACGATGAAATCAATTCCGCTATTGCCAAAGGGCAGACAACGCCTTCGTCATCCGATCAACTGGCAGAACTCAAGAAAAAGATGGGGATTGTGTAATGGCTATGGCGGACAAAGGGAAACTGACGATATGGCTGGAAACTCCGTGGGTGAGCCGCGCTTTTCCCTTTGCCGCCTATATGCTGTTTATCCTGATACAGGATATGCTCACGCCGCTGCTTCCCGAAGCAATAGCGTCAGTATGGCTCACGCCGGTAATTTATGCGATTAAAATTGCGGCGGTTATCGGCGTTCTGATGTATTTTCGGAAAGATTATGACGAACTCCGCATGGACAAGATTGATCCGGCAAAGCTGTTATGGGCTTTGGGCGCAGGCGTTATTGTGTTTGTATTGTGGATCAACATGGATTGGAAATTTGCCACGATGGGAACGCCGGCAATTTATGATCCGCATAAGCTTTCACCGAATTGGTTTTATGCGTTTGCTGCGATAAGACTTTTCGGCGCGTCCGTTATTGTGCCGATATTTGAAGAGATTTTCTGGCGATCTTTTATCCTTCGCTATATCGTCAATCCTGATTTTCTGCGCGTCAATATCGGCGCGTTCACTTGGGCATCTTTTCTTATATCATCGGTTTTATTCGGGCTGGAGCATTACCTCTGGCTGGCGGGCATTATGGCGGGCTTATGCTACAACGCATTGCTGTATAAAACAAAACATATCAATTACTGCATTCTGGCGCACGGCATCACCAATTTTCTTTTAGGGATTTATGTGCTTTTCACCGCAAGCTGGCGATTTTGGTAGGAAATATGAATAAATTTCTGCTTTTATTAAGTATAATGATTCTTTTCATAGGTGATTCACGCGCTGAGTTCTACAAGTATATAGATAAAAACGGAAAGACGCATTTCGTGGATGATCCGGGCAAAATACCATCTGAATACAAAGAGTTAAAGGTCTATAAAGAAAAATATGACCACATGTCCGCCCCTGAAAAAGCCGCGACTATGGAAAAAGATCGTCAACAGGAACTTCAGCGTCTTGAAAGCGAAAAAGCCGCCGAAGAGCAGCAGGCGCAGGAGCAATTCAGCACCAAAGTGATGATTCACGGAAATCAGGTATTGGTTCCGGTTACAATAGGTTATCACGGCAAAGAGGTGGATACGCTGCTGGTGCTGGATACGGGCGCATCTATTATGACGTTGCACAAAGATGTTGCCAAACGCCTGTCTATTTATGATACTGAAAAATCAAGGGCGCAGGTTGCCGGCGGAAAAGAAATTGATACGGAAATGGTAAAACTCAGTTATGTCAAACTGGGTCCGTATAAAAAAAAAGAACTTGATGCGGCAATTATCAGCTATAAAGGGCTGCCTTCGGATTATAACGGGCTGCTGGGCATGAATTTTTTAAGGGGGCTTGAATACAGCATAGATTTTGAGCGTCAGATTATCAAATGGAAGTAAGTATTTATGTTGCAGGTTGAGAAAAAGTTCTATACCCCCTGATGAATATCCGGAATTGGAAAATCTCGCCGAATATAAAAGCGAATATTATCACGGTGAAATTTTTGCTATGGGCGGTGTGTCGTTCAATCAGAACACAATTGCGGTCAATCTGATTCATGCCCTGCATTCTGCCCGGGAAAAGTCTTGCAGAGTTTTTTCAAGTGAAACGGATCGTCAACAATATCATATTTTTTTTGCCGTCATTCTATGAATTGCCCGTATTTTATCATCAGGAAGTTCTGATGTAAGAATCATAAATCAAAACCTTTCATTCAAAAGCCTGTTTGGTTAAAACCTTACCTTATCATACACCTCTGCCAGAGATAAAACGCAATTGACAGAACTCAGTTCAATTTCATCTCCGATATGACTCGCCATCAAAGGCGACCACCGGCTGCGGTTCTGCCGGGTAAAACGCTCTATGCGCGGTGTGTTCTGAGCAATCAGCACATATTCTTTTACAGATTTTACGCTTTGATATTGTTTGAATTTCGCGCCTCTGTCATAGCTTTCGGTGGATTCGGAAAGCACTTCGATAATGAGCGTCGGATTGAGGAGCGTATCTTCATATTTATCGTCGTATTCAGGCTCTCCGCATACAACCGCCACATCAGGATAGGTATAAAGACCTGTCGGGCTGACTCTGAGCCTTAAATCTGTCGAATATACGGTGCATGGGCGTTTTTTCAACTGTGTTCTGAGTTCGGAAACAACATTCGTTACAATCAGCGCATGGGTCGGACTCGCTCCTGCCATAGCAAACATTTCACCGTTGAAATATTCGCTCTTATAGTCAGCCATGCGTTCAATAGCTAAATATTCTTCAGACGTAAAATAAATTTTGGGCGCGACAGACATGCTCATACTCTTTCTATTTATAGACAATTTTAACTATTTCTGATAACATGGAATAATCTTTTATACAAGAATTTTTCAATCAGGCAGAACTATGATAATATCAGCGTATTCAAGGCATATCAGAATCGTTATCTCACTGATAATTCTGATTCCCGTCGGCTTTTACACCAAATGGTATAATTATCCTTTTGCATCGTGGATCAGGGCATCTTCGGGCGGCGTATTTTATGAAATCTTCTGGTGTCTGCTGATATTTCTGTTCAGCCGAATCCGCCCGACAATCATTGCGCTTTCGGTGCTGCTCGCTACCTGCTGCCTTGAATTTCTTCAGTTATGGCATCCGCCGGTGTTGGAATGGCTCAGAAGCTTTTTTATCGGCAGAACCATTTTGGGAACTACGTTTGACTGGTGGGATTTTCCGTATTATTTTATCGGATCAGGCATCGGGTGGCTGTGGATGAAAGCCCTTTGTCCCGAAGTAGTCTTCTGGCGCAAAGTTCAGGATCAGTTCCGTAGCCAAAAGAAAAGGAAAAAGCTATGATTTTACAAGCCGAGGTCAGCAAAAGAGGCATACTCACTGCCAAAGTTCCGAAATCGTTATGGGGCAAGAAGGTTAAGGTTTCGATTAAAGAACCACCATCGGAAAAGTCGAATTGGGAGCAAATTTCGGAAATATTTGACCAAGCGGATGCGCTTGATTTTCCAAGAAGAACCCATGCCGAAATTTTAAAAGAGTTACGGGCATTTAAGGAAACAGAATGAAATTAGCTTATGTTGACTCTTCTGTTTGGATAGCACGTATTGAGGGATTGCCAAACTATCGTAAAAACGTTAATATCTGTCTTCAGGAACTTATGAATGCAGGATGGCTATTGTGTGCTTCCGATGCCGTGGTGCTTGAAGTATTGTCAAAACCTCACAAAGATAATAATGAACGCTTGGTCAGAATTTATGACAGGTTGTTTGAACAAACCAAAATTCTGAAAAGTTTTCCTAATGTTTTCAAAGATGCTTTAAAATTTTCTCAGACTGAGAATTTGAAGGCAATGGATTCGGTTCATTTAGCGATTGCAAAACATCATGCTTGTGAGCGATTTGTTTCAACCGATCCGCATTTTAAGAATCTGAAGTCTGTCCTTTCGATATGGATAGACTTGAAAAGCAGGTAAAAATTCAAATATTGAAATACCTCTTTTGAAAGGAAGATGCAAAATAGACTTCCTGCGAAACTGGAATTTGTCCCTTGATTTTATTAGGCAAAAATTGAGTTTTGCAGGAGGTCTATTAACTATGCTGATTATTTTCATTTTGGGAATTTCCATCATGCTTCAGTTTACAGCGGTGATTTTGGCATGGCGGATGATTCCGATTACCGGGGGACGTAAGGGATGGCTACTGATCTGCGCGGCAATTTTTATGATGGCAGTCCGGCGGTGCATCACGCTGTTTATGATAATTTTCAAAGATTTATCCGAAAACAGGGAGTTTTCCTCGGCAGACGATTGGGTTACGCTTGTCATCTCTGCGTTTATGGTCGTGGGACTGCTCAGAATTGAGCCGCTTCTGTTTTCCCTTAAAAATGCGACAAAAAACGTCGTGGATGAACGCAGTCAGCTTATTACTGAAATCAGAGAAGCGGATAAGCAAATCAGAGATGCGCTTTCGGAAAAAGAAGTATTGTTAAGAGAAATTCATCACCGGGTCAAAAATAATCTGGCATCCCTGATTTCGCTGACGGAATTGCAGATTGCTCATATCCATGATCCGGAGACGATCCGAATTTTCAAGCAGCTTCAATCCCAGATTATGACCATGTCTTTGGTTCATAAAAATCTGTATCAGGCTGAAAATCTGGCAAGAATAAGTTTCGGAGAGTATCTGAAAGAATTGATAAACAATGTGTTTCAGATATTCGGAACGGGTCAGACTATATCGCTGAAAACAGAGATCGGCAATGTTTTTTTCAATATTGACACAGCGATTCCCTGCGGACTGATTATCAATGAAATCATCAGCAATGCTCTGAAATACGCATTTCCCGGCGGAAAACCCTGCCGATTAGAATCCGTCTGTGAAATTTCCGTCATGCTGGTTCATTATGAAAATAACAGATTTATGCTGATCATCCGTGATAACGGCGTGGGGCTGCCGCAGGATATGGATTGGCGCAATACCGAAACACTGGGACTTAAATTGGTGAATATGTTAAGCCGTCAGATACGAGCCGAACTTAACATAGATATTCATAACGGAACAACGTTCAAGCTGATATTTGCCGAACAGAAATCTCCTGATTTCCATCGGCATAATTGAAAAAAACAGAGGATAAGCTATGGAAAAACAACAGATTCTGATTGTTGAGGATAATGCCATCATCGCCTTATGTATCAAAAAGATGCTGACAGATTTCGGATATGAGGTGGTCGGACATGCAGATTCAGGAGAGCAGGCGATTCAGAAAGCTGCTGAAACGCTTCCGGCATTGATACTGATGGATATAGAGCTTATCGGAAAAATGAGCGGCATAGAAGCGGCTGAACAGATTCGCGCACAATCTGATATTCCTGTGATTTATCTGACAGCGTATTCGGACGATACCCGATTGCAGCAGGCAAAAATCACCGCGCCTTACGGCTATCTCATCAAGCCGATTCAGGGCAGAGAACTTTATGCGGCGATTGAAATGGCACTTTATAAATACAAGTCTGAAAATCAGCAGCGTCAGATAGCCGCGCACATTCAGTACGCCCAGAAAGCAGAGAGCCTGGGCAGAATGTCCGGCGCGGTGGCGCATAACTTCAACAATATTCTGGCAACGATTCTCGGATATGCGGAACTGATGCAAATCGAACTCCCGCCGGCTTCTCCGGCACAGCCCATGATTCAGGAAATTCTCACCGCAACCATGCGCGCCTCAAAAATAACCCGGCAAATCCTTGAATATACCGGTCATATTCAAAGCAAACCGGAAAAGGTTCATCTGTCAATGCTGATTACGGATATGATGCCGCTTATCGAGATCAGCGTATCCCAAAAAATAACGCTCAGTTATGATCTTATGGATAAAATTTCCCTAATCAATGTTGATCTCAATCAAATCCGGCAGATCGTGCTTAATCTGATCGCAAATGCCTCCGAAGCATTAGAAGAGAATGAAGGCATGATAACGATCCGTACCGGGATCACGGATGCGGATCGGGCATTTCTTTGTGAACCATATCTGGATGAGAATCTGCCCCAGGGAAAATATGTTGTCCTTGAGATAAGCGATACCGGATGCGGAATGGACGAGGATACAAAAGCCAAAATTTTTGATCCGTTTTTTACGACAAAATTTTTGGGGCGGGGATTAGGACTTCCGGCAGTGCTGGGTATTGTAAAGCAGCACCGGGGCGCAATCAAAGTTTTCAGCACGGTGGGGGCTGGAACGACCATCAAAGTTCTGTTTCCGACCTGATTCCTTTTGGCTTGAAAAACAGACTGAAAAAGCTTATAAAAATTTTCAAGGGAATATTATGAAAGTTTATGCTTTATCTCTTAATAAGATATTTTTTCTGATGCTCTTTGTGATCATCATGCCGCTTGTTTCAGCAGCATCGGAAAAAAATCCGGTGAGAATCGGGCTGTCTGCCGAATTCGGACTTCCCAACAGCACTTCTGCACAGGCAGTTGAAATGGGAATCCGTGTTGCGCTGCATGAAATCAATGCCAAAGGCGGCGTACTTGGCGGACGTCCGCTGATTCTTGAGGTTTCAGATGATCGGTCGGTTCCGGCAAGAGGCATTGAAAATGTAAAAGAATTTAATAAAATGAAAGATATGGTGGCAGTTTTCGGCGCACGTTTCAGTCCGGTTCTTATTGAATTGGTGCCTATTGTTCATGAAATCGGCATGATACTTCTGGATCCCTGGGCTTCGGCGGATAATATCACTAACAACGACATGAAACCGAATTTTGTGTTCCGCCTTGCGCTCAAAGACAGTTTTGCCATACCCGCCATGCTCGGACATGCTCAGAAGCGCGGGCTGAACCGAATCGGCGTTCTGTTTCCGAATACTGCTTGGGGGCGCAGCAATGCGCTGGCTGTCGAATCTTTCACTGTGGCAAATCCGTCTATCAGAATTGTGCGCTCCCGCTGGTATAATTGGGGAGATACATCGCTGTCAGAACTCTATGAAGATTTGCTCAAAGCCGGATCTCAGGCGATTCTGTTTATTGCCAATGATCGGGAAGCAGGTATTCTGATCAATGAAATTTCAGGGCTGCCGAAAGAAAAACACCTGCCCATCCTGTCTCACTGGGGCGTAACCGGGGGACGATTCTTTGAAAACACAAACGGCATCATCAATAAGATGGATTTTTCGGTGATTCAGACCTTCAGCTTTTTCAAGGCGGATCCGCAGATACGCGACAGATTTATGTCGGTCGTCAGCAAACTTTACCCGATAAAGCGCTTTGAAGAAATCAATGCGCCGGTGGGCGTAGGTCATGCGTATGATCTGACACATCTGCTTGCGCTTGCCATTGAAAAAGCAGGCAGTACGGATCGGTCAGCCATCCGAACCGCGCTTGAGAATCTCGGAGCCTATAAGGGTCTTGCGATAAATACAAAGCGTCCCTTCACGCCGGAAAACCATGATGCGCTGGGGCAGGAATATATTTTCATGGCAAAATACCGGAAAGACGGCGTTCTTGTTCCGATTCCTTAAAAAAATACAAGTCTTCATATCAAAGAATAATGGCGCAACGATCTAATATTATACGGGATATATGATAATGAAAAAAGTATTTCTCATGTTTATTCTCATTCTTGTCCTGCTGACATACACTGCGCTTGAATTTCTGCGCTATGAAGACGCGCCGTCCGGCAGTGGGAATGATAAAAAAATCATAGAAATTGCTCCGGGACGCGGATTCAGCGCAATTATTGAAAGTCTCAGACAAGCCGGATTGATTCAAAATTCATTGAAATTCAAAATTTTAGCTCGAATCAGAGGTTATGACAAAAAAATCAGAGCCGGAGAATATCAGCTTTCGCCGTCCATGTCTCCCAAAGATATGCTTGATCTGATGAGCAGCGGCAGAGTTTATCTGCATAAGCTTACCATTCCCGAAGGCTACACCATGCGCGAGATTGCGGCAGAAATTGCCAATTCGGGATTTATTGCAGAAGAAGAATTTATCAAAGCTGCCACAGACGAAGCCTTTATCCGGCAGCAGGGAATTGACGCGCCGAGTCTGGAAGGATATTTATTTCCGGATACCTACTATTTTCCCAAAGGTGTCAAAGCGCAGACCATTCTTTCCGCCATGCTCAAACGATATCGTGCCGTATTTCGGGGCGAATGGAAGCAGAAAGCAACAGAGATGGGGTTTTCACCGCATCAGACCCTGACATTGGCATCTATTATTGAAAAAGAAACCGGACTTGCCAGCGAGCGCCCGATAGTCTCATCCGTGTTTCATAACCGTCTGAAGCGGATGATGCGTCTTGAGAGCGATCCGACCGTAGGCTACGGGGTTGAAAATTTCAACGGACATATCACCCGAAAAGATTTGGAACGGGTTACGCCATATAATACTTATAAAATTCAGGGGCTTCCTCCGGGTCCCATTGCAAGCCCCGGCGCAAAATCAATCCAAGCCGCGCTTTATCCGGCAGATACTGCGTTTTTATTTTTTGTGGCAAAAGGAGACAGCAGCCATCATTTTTCAACAACATACCCGGAACATCAGCAGGCGGTAAGAAAATATATACTTGGAAAATAAAACCTAACCCCCCAGCCCCCTTCCCTGAAAGGGAAGTGGGAGTAACTACTGCTCCCCTCTCCGTTCCGGGGAGGGGCTGGGGGAGGGGTAACGAAAGAAGGCAGCATGACAGATCAGATTGACGAGGCTGGAAAAAATTTCCTTTTGGAATTATTCAGACAGACAGACGGCAAAACTTCGGCAAAAGCGTCCATGTATGACATCGGCGCGGCTTTGGGCATGGAAAAGCAGGATGCCAAACATATAGCGGAAGAACTCATGGGGTGGAATCTCATAGAAATCCGCACACTTTCCGGCGGCATTGCCATTACCAATGACGGCATTGAAAAAGCCCGGCAGATGGGCGCAAGCGGCGGGACGGCGGCGGCGGTAGGTTTAGGCAACGCGCTCATCTTGGATGACGCGGCGCACAAGGCGGTGGAAAATGTCATCAACGGCTTGAAAGCTGAGATCGGAAAATCGGGCTTGAATTTTGAAACGCTCAATGAACTGGTTGCTGACATCAGAACCGTTGACGCCCAACTGTTTTCTTCAAAGCCCAAAACCGCCATTATCCGGGAATGTTTCCGATCCGTCAAAGCCGCGCTGGAAAAAACCGGCGCAAAAGAATGTCTGATGCAGGTTAAAAACCTGTTGGGTGAATAATTATTTTTTAGGAGGAGAACAGAGATAATGATGAAATGCAAGGCAATTCAAACCAGTCAGGCTCCGGCGGCTATCGGACCTTATTCTCAGGCGATTGCAGCCCGATACTGGCTTTTTGTGAGCGGGCAGTTGGGACTGAATCCCAAAACCGGCGAGATGGCGGGACCTGATTTGGCATCACAGGCGCGTCAGGCACTGGAAAATATGAGACAAATCGTGGTTGCCGGAGGCTCTGATCTGAAAAGCGTTCTTTCTGTGGACGTATTTCTGACAGATATTGGCAATTTTGCAGAATTTAACGAAATTTATAAGGAATTTTTCTCGGATCATCGTCCCGCAAGGGCGGTTGTGGGCGTCAACGCACTTCCCAAAGGCGGTTGCGTTGAGATTAAATGTATTGCGCTATGCGGCGTTGAATAAACGCTTCAAATTCCGGTGCATCGCTTTTGAAAGAAATATCAATTCCGATGACCGCAAGATCAGGCTGTAATGCGCGGATATTATCAGCGATCCGCGCATGATCTTTTTCTGTTGTAACCAGCATTTCTGCCTGAGCATTCTTTGCATACGCAGCAATATCCTCAAGATCACGCAGAGAATACGGATAATGATCGGCAAATCCTTTGAAACCGACAATTTCACCGCCCAATGTCCTGACAGTCTGTAAAAAATCCTGATTATCCGCAATGCCGGAAAACGCAAATACCCGGCGGTTGTTTATCTCATTTTTCCGAATGCGGGGAATATGGACGGAGCGGAACACGGGGTAACCTCTCCCCCAGCCCCTCTCCGAAACGGAGATGGGTGTCTCCCCCTGCCCTACAGGGAAGGGGGGCAGGGGGGTTAGGTCGCTTCGGGTCAGAATAAACGCATCTGCCCGCTCCAGCGCGGATAGCGGCTCTCTTAATCTGCCTTTGGGCAGCAGATGTCCGTTTCCGAATGGATTTCGACTGTCTAACAGCACAAGATTAATATCCCGATGCAGCCGAAGATGCTGAAACGCATCATCCAGCACGATGATATCCGGCTTGAATTGCTGTATTGCCCGCATTCCGCTTGCAAAACGGTTTCCTCCGACCAAGACCGGCACATCATTCAGGATTTGCGCCATCATAAACGGCTCATCGCCTGCTTCTTCTGATGTCATCAGAATTTCATGTCCATTGCTGACAATACCGCCGTTTTTTTCAGCTTTTCCCCGGTATCCCCTACTGACAATAGCAACTGAATAACCAAGATTTTTCAATAACTTTGTCAGATAAATCGTCATGGGTGTTTTGCCGGTCCCGCCTGCGGTGATGTTTCCGATTGAGATAACCAGACAGGGAAGTCGCCGGGATTTCAGAATGCCTTGCTGATACAGCATTGTTCTGAGTTTTACGCCCCAGCCGTATATCACAGAGGCAACAGACAGAAAACCGCCTGCTTTTTCAATTGCTGATTTTGGAAGAAGACGCATTCATAAACTCTCTGATTTGAATAAATTATTGAAAGTCAGATACAATTCTCTGAATAAAGGGCATTTTTCCACAACATTTTCAGGATTGACTTGTTGAAGCAGAAACGGCGTATGACTTGCTTTTGAATATCTTTTCTGAGCTTTTTCAGATACCGCTTCGATAATCAGTTCGGAAAGTTTTTCTTTGCAGCTATCTTTGTCTGAATCATATTCGCTGAAGGATTCAGGCGCATCAAAAGGAAAATTTTTTGTACTCAGCCAATGCCGCATCCCTTGATGGAATCCTCTGAAATCAATATGTTTTGCAAAAGTATTCTGCCAATCTGCAACAATCCATGATTCTAATTCCGGCGCGGCAAAGGCGATAATCTGTTTTATCTCAGATGCTTCTTTCACGATGTTGATCGCTTTCAGAAATAGTTGGTTTTGCTGCTCTACATCTCGGCAATCCAAATCGTCAATGACAAGGATTAAATCACATTTTTCATTATCTCTCAGAGAGTTATTCAATTGCCAACTGATCTGGTCGGCAAGACTTTTTCCGGTCTTGCCGAGTGCTTTTTTGGGATTAGGGGCTTTTTTATTATTGATCGGAGTCTTTCGCTCAAACTGACAATCAGAGAAACTTTTTCGGAAAAACAGAATAAGCCCTTTTATCTCAGATTCTCCGCCGCCTGCAAATACCCAAACTACCATGGCCAGCCTCCGACTCCCGGATCACCGACACGATATAAATCTCCCAACTCCCATCCTTCATTAAACATTGCCGAAAGTTTTTCCCTTGACAAATGCTCAGGTGTAAAATGATTTTTTCCGTCAAAGCGAAAACAAATCACGTCTTCTGTTCTGTCCGTAAAATGATCCAGCAAATCAGGGCTGTGTGTGCTGACAATAATCTGCGTTCTTTCAGAAGCGGTCTTTATCCATTCCGCCAAAATCGGCAACCATGACGGATGAATACCCATTTCCGGCTCGTCAATAACCAGCAGAGAAGGCGGAATAGGAGAATGCAGAATAACTGCCCAGCATAACATTCTCACCGTGCCGTCTGACATTTCATCTAAGTAAAACGGCTCTTTCATGCCGTCAAAATACCATTCCACCGTCAACGCTAATCGCCCTAAACGTATCGGTCTGATTTTTCTTGTCTGAGGCAAAATCTGCTTCATGGCATTATTGATTCTTTCTTCAAATTCAAAATCTTTCTGAATCAGATTATCCAAGACCAAAGGCAGATTTTCTCCTGAAGGCTCAAGAAACATATCGCCGGGACCGATTTTCGGTTCTGAAACACGGATAGCAGTTACATTCATATCATTGGCATTATAAAACCGCCATCCTGATACCGAATCAATAATTTTTCGCCGCACTTTGTAAACAGGTGTATTTTCAGGGGAAAACTTACTTGACTCTAACAGTTCAGGAATCATACTTAGCATTAGTTGATTATTAGGAATATCTGATAATGTTTCAATATGACTTTCCTTTTGAGTAGAATCATTATAAACTGATACATCGCATCCTTTATCAAAATCAATATTAACTTTATAAAAACAGAACTTGTCTGTTCCTGCAATACCCGGTGAATAAAGACTCTCCTCAGATATAATATCTTCCCAAATATCCAAATCAAAAAATAAAATTTTTCCTTCAGAAAGTTTGAAGATAAAACCTAAATTAACAGATTCATGCGATGCAACCGTTTTGTCTAATATCCTTTTACCGCCGAGCTTTTCAATAGCTTCTTCAAAACTGGTAATCCCCCCACTTTTATCAGGTGTAGAAATCAGACAATCTTTTAAAAACCGAAGAACACCGATAAAATTACTTTTCCCCGAACCATTTGGTCCGATAATGACATTCAGATTATTTAATCCGATCCCATCAGCAACTATATTTTTATAGTTCTTTAAGGTTAAGGCAAAAAGATTGAGTTTGTTATCCATTATGCCGATCCTTTCATTTTGGAATAAAATATATTCAGAAACTCATTGCTTTCTTCAAGCCCTTTTTGGCAGAAATCACCGAGAAAAGAGCGGATTTGTTCCAAATATTCACTGCTTTTTCCAATTTCACCCGAAAGCAGATTTTCCCGGCTTTCATTCAACGCAGACAAAAAGATATTCAGAACTTCGCCCACATATTTATTCTGACCGATAAGCCGCTCATAAAGCCCCAAATCCTGAGCAAACAGCCGCCCCACCAGATCCGTATGAACCCTGAATACCGGCGTGGATTGAGAAATTGCTTCAGCAGGGCGCATGTTTATCTTTTGAAACATTCTGCCGATACTGACGCTGAGTATATGCGTAAGCCCTTGAAAAATAGCCATATTTCTGTCATGTGTCGCAGCGTCCGTGCTGATGATGTTTGCGCCGCTTTTTTCAAATTCATCTTTGAGCCAACTGAGCCATCTTTCACCCCTGCCCGGACAAATCACCATATTCTGCCCATGAAAAGATTCGACAAAAGGACCGAAAAGCGGATGAGTTCCGACCACCTCGGCTTTTGTATGATTCATCATGGCATTTAGAATATCTTCTTTGAGCGAGCAGATGTCGGTCAATAATTGATTCCCGCTCATTCGGGGACCGATGGCTTTTGCAATTTCAGGCGCAATATCCAAAGGAACGCTGATAATAACAATATCACAAATCCTTGCGAGAAGTTTCGGGGTGAACATCGTCTGCAAATCCGAAATCAGAACCTTATGCCCGCTCTGAGTAAAAAAATGCTCAAACCAGCGACCCATTGCGCCTTTTCCGCCGATAATTCCGACACATATCCGGCTGTTCATAAGATCGCCTTTTGCCGTAGCAGATGATCGGCAAGCACCAGACAGACCATTGCCTCACAAACCACGTTGATTCGGGGAATAGCAGACACATCATGCCGCCCTTTGACTGAAAGCGTCTGCGGATTTCCTTGCTTATCAATGGTTTTTTGCTCAATAGAAATCGAAGGAATCGGCTTAACCGCCACCCGTGCCACAATATCATCGCCATTGGATATGCCTGCCAGAATACCGCCGGAATTGTTTGTTGCAAAGCCCTGTGGTAAAATCGGATCATTGTTCTGAGAACCTGTCATCCGCGCTGCTGCAAACCCCGCGCCGATTTCAACGCCTTTGACCGCGCCAATGCTCATCAATGCCTTTGCCAAATCCGCATCTAACTTGTCAAAGACCGGATCGCCTAAGCCTGCGGGAACGCCTTTGGCAATAATTTCCACAATGCCGCCTACGGAATCGCCTTGTTTTCTTACTTCTATGACCCGATTTTCCATGTCCTGAGCAGCGTCAGCATCCGGGCAGCAGAAAGGATTTTTGCTTATCAGATCAACATCGCGTTTTTTAGCTTCTATTCCGCCGAGTTCAATTGTGTAAGCTTTAACGCTGATATTCTCTTTGTCCAAAATTGCTTTTGCCACTGCTCCGGCAGCCACCCGCGCCGCAGTTTCTCTGGCAGACGCACGTCCCCCGCCGCGCCAATCCCGGATGCCGTATTTTGCCTGATAGCTGATGTCGCCGTGTCCGGGTCTGAAAAGTTCCGAAAATGGGCTGTATGAGGAAGAATCCGCATCTGTATTGAACAGCATAATCATAATCGGCGTACCGGTGGTCATGCCGTCAAATACGCCGGACATGATAACCGCTTTGTCCGCTTCCCGGCGCGAAGTGCTGGCAATCGAACTGCCGGGTTTTCGGCGATCCATCATTTTCTGAATCATGTCTTCGGTTAAGGGAATTTTGGGCGGGCATCCGTCAATCACAACGCCCACGCCTTTGCCGTGAGATTCTCCCCAAGTTGTAATTTTCAACAATGTTCCGAATGTGCTGCCGGGCATAATGTCTGATTTTTCACCTTTCAATTATTTTAAGCTTGGCGTTATATGTACTCCAAACGGCAAAAAACTGCAAGCCGGGTGAAATAAAAAGTATTACGCCCCTGTAAAAATATTGCACTTGCGATTTATAAGCCTTTAGGCTAAATATGCTCATCAGAATGAAACTCAAAGAGATTATCATAAAACTCAGCAATATCACCGCTAAAAGTGCAGGGGAATTTTTTCATAAAAGATTTCCGCCGTCTATGTCTTTTATCGTAAAGCAGTTATATATCATTGTGTTCGCTTTTCGCAAATACAAAGAAGATGATCTGCGCCTCAGAGCCTCTTCGCTGACCTTTCTGAGCATGATGTCGGTTGTTCCTTTTGTGGCAATGGGGTTCGGCATCGCCAAAGGGTTCGGATTCGATCAGTATCTTAAAACCGAATTGGTGAAATATTTCAAAGGGCAGGAACAGGTATTGGACTGGGTGATGAAATTTGCCAATGCCTTTCTCGGCAGCCTTGAAGAAACCAAAGGCGGACTGATTGCAGGCGTGGGCGTGGCATTTCTGCTCTGGACGATTGTGGAAGTTTTCGGAAATATAGAAGAATCATTTAACGCAATATGGCGCATAAAAACCGGAAGAACATGGACACGAAAACTGACGGGATATATATCGCTGATGATACTTGTTCCGGTATTATTTATCATTCAAAGCACCGCTACGGTTTATATCACCTATCAGATACATTCTATCGGAGAAAATTTTGCGATATTCGGATATATTGCGCCATTTGCGATATTTGTGATGAAGCTGACGCCGTTTATCATTATCTGGTTTCTGTTCGCGCTGATGTATATTGTCATGCCCAATACTCAGGTAAAATTCACCGCCGGAATTATTGCCGGAATTATTGCCGGAACTGTTTTTCAGATGGCGCAGTGGATTTATATCCGGTTTCAAATCGGCATGTCGAGTTACAACGCGATTTACGGCAGTTTTGCGGCATTGCCGTTGTTTATGATATGGCTCAACTGGAGTTGGATTATCGTTCTGATCGGCACTGAAATATCTTATGCAAACCAGCATGGCGATAAAGATGATTTTTTTACAGAACCGATTGAATTAAGTCTTAAAAACAGAAAACGTATTGCATTGCTGATCTCGCATTTTATTATCCGATGCTTTGCACAAGGACGTAAATCGCCGAAGTCTTCTGAAATTTCAGATCGGTTGAATATTCCGTTATCTTTAACTTCGGATATTCTCAATCACTTGGTGGCTTGCGGCATGATTTCGGAAGTTGTTACCAGTGATGCGTCTGCGTATGCGTATCAGCCTGCAAGAGACATTAGTAAAATCACAATTCTGTCTGTTATTGAAATGATGGAAAATCATGGCGGAAATCTTTTAATTCCGTCATCTGATGTCTATGACAAACTCAGTCAGTATCAGGAAGCCTTTCTGCTGTCTCTTCGGAATCTGCCGGAGAATAGGCTGTTGAAAGATATTTGAACAATTTATCAAGGAGCGGATTTGCTATGACCACTATCACCGCAATATACGGAAGCCCAAGGCGCAAAGGCAACACCGCGTTGCTGCTCAGACAAGCCGTAGAGGGCGCAAAACAGGCAGGCGCAACAGTTCACGAATTTGTGTTAAGAGATTTGAAGATGTCGCCATGCCTTGAAATCTATGGATGCAAAAAAGACGGCAACTGCGCGATTGCCGATGATTTTCAGAAAATCAGGGACGCGATTCTTGCCTCTGACGGACTGATGCTTGCCTCGCCGATTTTTTTCTACTCGGTGAGCGCGCACACCAAAATTTTAATGGATCGATGTCAATCCTTGTGGGTCAAAAAATACTGGATTGACAAGGTTTCTTCGCAGCCATTCAAGCGAAAAGGGCTGTTTATCTCTGTCGGCGCAACCAAAGGCAAAAAACTCTTTGACGGCGTATTGCTTGCGATTCGCTATTTTTTTGACGTGCTGGACATGGAATTATGGAAATCGTTATTGTACCGAAATTTCGATTTTGAAGGCGATATTCTGAAAAGCCCGGAATGTCTTGAAGAAGCATTCGCCGCAGGAAAAGAGCTTGTCGCAGCCCTTGAAAGCCGGTGACCCATGCCGGGATTGCTTGAGATTGTGAATCTGGTGAAAAAATACAAAACCCTGACCGCAGTGGATAATATCAGCTTTTCCATTCCCCAAGGCGTATGCTTCGGGCTTCTGGGACCTAATGGCGCGGGCAAAACCACCACGATAGAAATTATTGAGGATGTGATTTCTCCCACCTCCGGCGAAATTTTATACAAGGGAAAGCCGCGCGCGGCAAGTTTCAGGGAAGAAGTCGGCATTCAGTTTCAGAAAACCGAATTGTTATCATGGCTTACAATTGAGGAAACGCTCAAAACCTTTCAAAGCCTGTATCATAAAAGCTCTGCGATTGAAGATGTGATCGAAATGTGCCAACTCAACGAGATTCGGGCGCAGTATAACGACAAAGTATCCGGCGGACAGCGGCAGCGATTGTTTTTGGCATTGGCATTGATCAATGACCCGGATTTACTCTTTTTGGATGAGCCGTCCACAGGATTGGATCCGCAGGCGCGGCATAATTTATGGGATATTATCTTGAAAATCAGGGAACAAGGCAAAACCATTGTCTTAACCACCCATTATATGGAAGAAGCGCAAAAATTGTGCGATGATATTGCGATTATGGATCACGGCAAGCTGATTGCACGGGGAACGCCGCAAGAACTGATAAATACTTATTGCTCAGACTGCGTAACAGACGGATTGCGCGCACCTAACTTGGAAGATGTGTTTATCCGGATGACCGGACGGGGACTGAGGGATTGAAGTGAGAAATGAGAAGTGAGAAATTATGAGTTTCAAACGATTCTGGGTGATGTTTGTTGCCCGAAACAAGGAGTTTTTCAGAGACAGCAGCGCATTGGGCTGGAATTTTCTGTTTCCGTTTCTGATCGTTGTCGGATTCGGGGTTATTTTCGGGGGCAAGGAATATAATGAATTTAAGGTCGGCGTATTTCCTTCGGATACGGAAATCGTGATAGTTGAAAAACTCAGTATTCCCAAAGCGTTCAGACAAACCCGCCTGATTCAGTTCATCGGCGTTAAAACATTGAGCGAAGGCGTGGAAAAGCTTCGGCATCACGCGATTGATTTTCTGATTAAAGCAGATTCGCCGACCAATGATTATTGGGTCAGCGATACCTCGCCCAAAGGCTATCTTGTGGAAAAGCTGTTTCATGCCAGCCTGTATTCCGAACCGCCGCCCGCGCAGAAGCAGGAAATCCGGGCAGTGCCGATCCGCTATGTGGAATGGCTTTTTCCGGGCGTTCTGGGCATGAACATCATGTTCGGGGCATTGTGGGGCGTGGGCTATATCATTGTGCGGTATCGGAAAATCGGCGTCTTAAAACGTCTCAAAGCCACGCCTCTGACGGCATTTGAATATTTAAGCGCACAACTGCTCTCCAGAATTGTTCTGATGATGTTTATGGTGATCGTGGTATGGATAGGCTGTGATGCGATTTTCCATTTCAAGGTCGAAGGGTCTTACGGCAATATTGTCCTCGTATTTTTTCTGGGAAGTTTAAGCATGTGCGCGATGGGCTTGATGCTGGCTGCCAGAGGCACGAGCGAAGAATTTTCAAGCGGGCTGATCAATTTCATCTCGTGGCCCATGATGTTTTTATCCGAAGTCTGGTTTTCTTTAGAGGGTTCACCTCAGTGGGTGAAAACAGTTGCTGATTTTTTCCCTCTGATTCACCTGACGCGATCTGTTCGGAAAATCATGAACGATGGCGCGGGGCTGATGAATCTCATGCCTGAAATCACGGCGATGCTGCTGACAACGGCTATTTTTCTGGCATTGGCTGCGGTGCTGTTTTCGTGGAATGAGTAAATACCCAATCATATACTTTCCGGCATAATATGTAGGGTAAGCCCCAATGTCATTAAGTTAAGAAATTGTCTGAAAAACAATGATGTCTGATGATTATAAATGAGTCTGAGAAGGCGTGGGGGGCGGGCAGTTTGTCGAGAGCGCGGAATCGGACATCGGAATTATAACACAATGTTCAGCCGTTGTAATCGGCTGCAACTGAGGGTTAGGAATTCCGTGAAATACCGTATCACTTATCCTAACGGCAAGTTCACCTGCTGGCATCCAACTCCGTCAGGTACAACGACCCGGTCAGACTGCCCGGTCATTTTTTTTTCTGCAAAATTCAACTCTTCCGCTATGGCGTTCATTTTTTTTATAAGCTCTCCGATATTTCTGTTGCAGGAAAATGAGAACCTGTCCT
This sequence comes from Desulfonema limicola, assembly GCA_020718925.1. GTDB lineage: Bacteria > Desulfobacterota > Desulfobacteria > Desulfobacterales > DYRC01 > DYRC01. The sequence continues at coordinate 16,521 of DYRC01000004.1, read as the reverse complement.
TTATCTGCCATAATTCTTCGATTATTTCATCTCTGATAACGTTTTCCATATTATTCTCCGATCAGCTCCTCCGGTGTGCATATCTGTGAAAACTTATATCCTTCCGACTCAATAAGTTTCCTTATTTTCGGGATGATATGTGCATTTGCCAGATGCCTGCAATTCCAAGTCAGAAGAAAATCTGTATAATGACAGCTTGATACGGCAATATGTAATGCGTCATCCTGAGCATTTTCAGGCAGCACACAGTCGGCAATGAGTTTTTCGGCTAACCGATGACATTCAGGCGTGATTGCAAGTCTCGGAATATCCTTTATTATGCCCAGTCTCAACTGTGAACATTCCGTATCACCCTGACCTGATTCGGCAATCACAACATTCGAGGTGAAAATCCGATAGTTCTGCTTATCCCACCATTCTGTTGTAATTCTCTGTCTTGCAGCCGCTATAAGATTCCGGCTCGGTCGTGCCGTAAGATAGCTCAGAACGGATGTCTCAATATATACCGATTCCATCTATATTACTTCACCTGTTTTTGTCAGGTGCAACAGTATGTTAAGTTGTCAGCAGAATTTATTAAAATCCTAACGTCTGAATTAACCGGCTGGCGAGGCTTTATCGCGCCAGTCCGTGTTGAATGATGGGTTATGCCTAATTTGTCAGCAAAGGCAGCGATCTGAATACACCTTCAGCTAAAGTGTAAACGCCATGATAGTCATAGCGCTGACCAAGCTTAGGTTTCCAGTAGCGACCATGAGCAAGCCAGTGACGAAACTTGAAGGCGCCTCGTAGATTGCCTATAAGCTGGGGCTGTACATTGGTGTATTTTAGCCAAGTATTGAATATCTCGTCTTCAAGCGATGCTCTAGATCCTTTGATCTCATGTAGCTCGCGGAAAGCTCTTGAAAGAGGGTCTTTCTTCTTTGCGTAGACTCTTTGAAGATAATCAACCCTAAATGCCGCCTCTATCGCTGCCAAAATGGAAAGAGCTACCAGATTTCCTTCTTCTGCTAGTCTATATTCGAGTTCTTCTGCAACCTCAGTCGGGCTATACCCAGCAAATCGCTCTTCATTATCCAGTGCAGACGAAAATAGTTGTCGAAGTGACAGTTCAACATCTGTGTAATGCTCGGTTATCTCGGATAAGTCAAGATGCTGCCCTGAGAAGGTGACTTTTTCAGCCATTTGAAACTTCCATTAATGCGTCAAGGAAGGATTCTTTCTCAAGAGGAAAATACTTGATTTTTGGCGGTGGGGTTGCTATGCGCCAAACCCACGAAATAACTTTAGGCTGCTCTTCTTCATTTGTAGGCGGTTCTTCTCCTTGAATCCAAACTCTTCCGGATATTTTCGGTGCTGAAGCAGACTCGTTCACAAGAACAAACTTTATCTTCCCGTTCGGTCCAATTAAATCAACTCGTCCTTTGGCTCCGATCAGATTTGTGCCAATAGGATCAAGTTTTATCCTGTTGATTCCAATCGTAATTTGAGCCGTTTTTGCTTCGTACTCGCCGATGTACTCCTCAATAATTTTCTTTGTTCCAAAAGAGAGTTCGATTGTCTTGTTCTCTGTGTATGGTTTGAGAAAGAGTTCAATTGACTCATAGAACAGGTCTAAATGCTGAAGCCATTCAGATCGTTGTATATCCCAATCAATCTCAATAGAAGACGATTTCTTCTTCTGTTTGCTTATGAATTCTTCAAACTTATCTTTTGTCATAGTGTTTCCTAAAGCGCATTATTGACCAAGAGGCATAACCAGTGATTGAACAGTTTTTTTCCGGCTATCATGTGATTTTGACATGATAGCCGGAAAACCTTCATCAAATAGTTCAGTTTATATATCCGCCGTTATAAAAATGCAAGAACTGTTTTTATGAAAACAACTACGTGTAAGCAAATCTAATCAAATAAGTATAATGTATTTTTCAAAAGCTTGCAGGAAAATAGTTATTGACCTTAATTTCTGATTCCTGTCTTAACTTAATGGCAATGGGGGTAAGCCCCTGTGCTTACCCTTAACTGATTGTCTGAATCGGGATTTCAGGATATGACAGAACTGCATGGCAATATTGAATTATTGGTAAAAATCGGATCAGCTTCAAGATCATAGCGCGAACACGCCACAGCTTTTTTCCATAATGCGGTATGAGGAATCGGCGTATATTGCGCCAACGCAGGTTCGATACCGCTTTCTCTGACGGTTCTGACAGACCTTTCCACAGATTCCAATGACTGCCCCGGCAGACCGGTCAGCAGATACGCGCCGATCTGCTCTTTTCTGAAACCGGCGGCTTTAAGATATGAAACCGCCTGTCTGAATTGAGATTCGGTTACTTTTCTATCCAATTCTTTTCTGTCTTCAAATTCGGTGGTTTCAAGCCCAAGCCGGATGGTTTCAAATCCCGCGTCAAACATCAGCTTTGCAATGTATGGCGATATTTCCCGGATATGCAGCGCATTCGGCGTATGAAAAAAGACTTTGATGTCGGAAGCGATAATCTTTTCCAGCAGGGGAATTGCGTGATGCTCCGGGTCTGTAAGCAGCGCATCGTCATAAAATGCAAAATTCTTCACGCCGTGTTTTTTATGCCAGAAGAGAATTTCCTCTGCCACGTTTTCAGGATTTCTGCGCCGGAGCTTCGGCTCCAATATCCGCGAAGCACAATACGCGCAGGAAAACGGGCAGCCTCTTGAGGTCAGAATCGGAATATATGATATGACGTTTTCAAGATGAAATGCCGGATAGGGAAGGCAATTCAAATCATCCGGGTCATACTGGGGCGTTATGGAAAAGTCGCAGTATTCTGCCACAACATCAAATAGCTGCTTTTCCCCGGCTCCGGTAATGACTTTATCCGCGCCGCAATATTTTCGGGCGTGATCCGTGCAGAGCGTGGCATAAATTCCGCCCAGAATGACCGGCGTATTCGGAAAATATTCGCGCAAAATGCTTATGACATCCCGAACTCCCGGATACCAGTATGTCATCAGAGACGTTACAAGAATCAGATCCGGTGTCGGCAGAGCCTGCAAATCTTCCCTGAACCATTCTTCTCTGATGCCGTAGCGCGAAAAATATCGGGGAATATCATCTAATCCTTGGGGTTTGGGGATTCGGGTTTTCAGATAATGTCCCCGTCCGTACCGGGCATGAGGATCAGACGGACGCGCTTTGGGATGAAAACGATTCAGGCAATTGATAAAACTGACGTCAACACCGTGCTGCTCCAACATAGCCGCCAGATACAGCAATCCGATAGGTTTTGCCCAGAAATCATACGCGGCAAAATCATGAATCCACGGATTAATCAGCAGAATATGCGGTTCTCCGGTTTTCATGTAAAATACTGCATTGAGGTCTTTTTGAGTTCCCGTCGGCTGAACAACAAAAGATAAGTCTCCACCGAGGCTTTCTGTGCCAAATCACGGGCAATTTTCCGGCAGGTGTCTTCATCTTTGGCATGAATCATGGTGTAAAGGTTATACTGCCAATCTGTCGTGGGATTGCGGCGATAACAGTGCGATACATTGCCGGAAGACGCCATTTTTATGCCCACTTCCTCAACGCGCTCCTCTTCTACCTGCCACGCCACCATTGCATTTGCGTCAAAGCCGGATTTCTGATGCCGCAATGTCGCGCCGAATCGCCGAATCACTCCCCGCTCGCAAAGGCTTTTCAATGTTTCAAGCAGCGTTTCTTCATAAATACCTGTTTTTTCAGCTATTTCTGAAAAAGGGCATTCAACAATGGGAATATCGCCCTGAATTGAGGCAATCACTTTTTTTTCAAGTTCTGTCAGCATGAAACATCATATAAAAATCTCAGGTTGAAAAGTCAAGGATTTTAAAACAGAATTGCTGAAAATAAAAAATAAAGGTTGCAATCAGAAATTAACCGGAGTATAACAGATTGAATGTAACGCCGTCCGGATTTTGCATGGGCGGCTTTTTTTATGGATAACACTGCCGGAACCTATATGCAATAGTATTTCCGGCTGCTTTTTGAAAGAAAGAATTGAATGAGTTTTGAAACATTAGGGCTTAGGGCAGAATTGATTAAAGCGGTAGAGGGTCTGGGATTTCAGACGCCGATGCCGATTCAGGAAAAGGCGATCCCCACGCTTCTTTCCGGCAAAAGAGATTTTGTGGGGCTTGCACAAACCGGAACCGGAAAGACCGGCGCGTTCGGACTGCCGCTGCTCCAGCAGATTGACGCGTCTCTTTTGGCGCCCCAGGGAATCGTGATATGTCCTACCCGCGAGTTATGCCTGCAGATTACCGACGATTTGAAAAAATTTGCCAGACATTTAAGCAATGTCAGCGTTGTCGCAGTATATGGCGGCGCCAGCATTTCAAACCAGACCCGGCAGCTTAAAAACGGGGCGCAGATTATTGTGGCAACCCCCGGACGAATGATTGACCTTCTTGAGCGCAAAGCGGTCAGGCTGTCTAAAATTTCGTATGCGGTATTGGATGAAGCGGATGAAATGCTGAACATGGGCTTTCAGGAAGATATTGACAGCATTCTGAGTAAAATGCCTGATAACCGGCGGATTTGGCTGTTTTCCGCCACCATGCCTGCCGGAGTTGCGGCTATCGCAAAAAATTACTTAAGCGATCCCATAGAAGTAACGGTGGGCGCAAAAAATCACTCGCCTGCAAATATCGCGCATACCTGTTATGTGATTCAGGAAAAAGACAGATATGAGTGTCTGAAAAGAATCATAGATTTTATGCCTGATATGTTCGCGCTGGTTTTTTGCAGAACCCGCAAAGAAACCCAGACGGTTGCGGAATCGCTCATTCAGGACGGGTATCAGGCTGAAGCCATTCACGGAGATTTGTCTCAGGCGCAGCGGGATTATGTGATGCGGAAATTCAGACAAAGAACAACCCGGATTCTCGTGGCAACCGATGTTGCTGCAAGAGGGTTGGATGTTGCTGATATTACGCATGTGATTCATTATAAGCTGCCGGATGAGGCGGATATCTATACCCATCGGAGCGGCAGAACCGCACGCGCCGGAAAATCAGGCGATTCGATGGTATTGATTAACAAAAAAGAAATGCGCCGGATCAGTGAGTTGGAAAAACGGGGCAATATCCGGTTCAAGTTCGGCAAAATCCCCAATGGAAACGCCATCTGCGAGCGGCAGGTGTTCGGGCTGGTAGAAAAGATTGTAACGGCGGATATGAGCCATGAGAGCATTTCCGCTTATCTTCCGGCTGTGTATCAATCGCTGAAAGAGTTTGATAAAGAAGAGCTGATTCGGCGGTTTATTTCCGCGGAGTTCAATCGGGTTTTCAAGGATTATGACAATTCTGAGGACATCAATGCCGATATGGGATATCATAAATCCGAAGCGCGTCCCAAACAACCCAAGCGGAAAACGTATTTTAAAGAAAAGAATACCGGCAGGCGTTTTGATACAAAATCTGCTCCGCCGGATAAAAACAGCAGAAAGAGCCGATATCGCAAAGGAGAGTCAAGACTCTCTGCCTGAGATCATGCGCGATAAACCGCCCGCCTATTAATTTGAGGCGTCAGACGGTCTGAAATTCAAGCCCTGAAATTCATTTCGGGGCTTTTGACATTAATCAAAGTAAATGCCTTCCATTCAAGCCGATATGAACAAAAAAAATCTTGACAACCCTTCTTGATTCATAGTATTTTTTTAAAAAATCAGGATGATATATGAAATTCAGGGTTTCTAAATTGCGCTTTTTTAAAGGCGCATCAATCATACGCATCAACAGGTTTTGATAAGCCGCTTTCCGAAGTGTTTCGGGGGCGGCTTTTTTTATTGTCTGAATCAGGATTGAAGGATTTTATAAGGATTAAAGGATTATGTCTATCCTTCAATCCGTCCACCATCCTTTCATCCTGATTCCCGACGGAGATGCTGACTGCAACGGCAAAATCGGCTTGGAAGAAGCAATTTACGCATTGCAGGTGGTGGCGGGGCTGAGAACCCTGCTTTGTATGTACAGCATTTTACCTGTAAACAAGTCGGTTGAATCAACCGATTATGCGGCAAGAGCCGGAAGTGCAACAGCATTTTCAAACGGAGGAATTACATATACTAGTTCCACTCCTGTTGATCCGAATCTGAATGTGATAGGTTGGTATTCGGGAAACAGCGCTGTAACCTATTCACCAAACTCTAGCGGCAAGGGGAGTCATCCGGTAGCTCAGAAGCAGGCTAATGTAAAAGAGATTCATCTGATACCAAATCGCTTTCAAACTCACCTAACCCCCCGGACCCCTTCCCTGAAAGGGAAGGGGGAGACATCATCAGCGCTCCCCTCTCCTTTCAGGGGAGGGTCCGGGGGAGGGGTGCTTTGATAGCGAATCAGTATGAGAAATCATCGTGCCTATCTTTCACATAGAAAAAGAAAATCACAGGAGTTACTTCTGTAAATGACGTTGTAGGGTTATCAGGATTGAAGGATTTTATAAGGATAATTACAGATCCTTCAATCCGTCATCAGCCCTACATCCTGATTCATAAAATTTATGTTGTTTTCAGGCTTGCAAAATCAGAACAACTGTGAAATATAATCCTAACGCCATGAAGCCGGATCAATTATATCAGGCATTAAAAGAAACTGCTGAAAAACTGGGCATAGCCGTATCAGAGCGAAGCTTTCAGCAGGCAGGCATGAATATCAGAAGCGGATTGTGCAAAGTCAGGGGAAAATATATCTTTATTCTGGATAAGCATATTCCGCTTCATAAAAAAAATCAGGAGATTGCCGCATGTCTGTGCCAGATGCCCATAGAAGAGGTTTATCTTGTGCCGGCAGTGCGGGAGTTTTTAAATAACCCATTATGATCAAAGGAGATTTATTATGGCAGTTAAAGTTCTTATCAAACGGAAAGTGCCGCAGAATCTGGAAAGTAAGCTTCTTGAATTGCTGAGACAATTAAGAACGCACACCATGAACCAGCCCGGCTATATTTCCGGCGAAACCCTGAAACGTCTGGATAAGCCTGAAGAGACGCTGGTCATCAGCACATGGCAGTCGGTTGAAGATTGGCGCAAATGGGTCATGAGCAGTGAGCGCAAAGAAATTCAGTCCAAAATAGATGTTTTTCTGGGTACGGGAACAGAGTACGAATTGTATGAATATTAACCGGTTTCGGAGTGCAAAGGTTCTGCTTTTGCACTCCTTTTAAGGAAAATTATAATGAATGTTCGGGAAGCTGTGATTGCGTTTTCTCAAAGCGAAAAAATCAAATCCGGTCTGATCTGGGTCAGTAATGCTGTCCTATCACTTCAGCCGGAAGACCTGCCGGGGGGTGAAAAAATAATCACTCTGTTTGCGGAAATGACTGCCACTGAATTTCTTGTTGCCCGGCGTATGGCGCCGAATGATCGTTGGGCAGACGCACAGCGTTCTATGGATACGGCATTGGTCATGCTCCATTCCGGCGCGGCGCAGGATGCTGTTTTTCATCTGACCAAGGCGCTGACCGAAGTTACGAGTATTGCCCAGCAAGCCATGTCGTTTCTCAGAGAACGGGAAATCCTTTAAACTTCACAGAAGAAATGCCGCAGGTTGAATCGCGTAATCCGAAGGAACTAAGCTTCTGACGATATTTCTCTTATGATCGCCGGTGCGCGGGTCTTTTTCGTTCAAATCCGCAATTTTTCCCTTTTTAAATCCCCCGTTTTCATCAGAAGACAGCAGCATGACGGTGGGTCTTGTTTTATCCGGATTATCTGCGGCACGAACCACGATGGCAAGTTCTTTGCTGTCCAATTCCAACAGCGTTCCGATGGGATAAACGCCGACCATATTGATAAACACTTTGAGCAGAATCGGATCAAAATGCGTTCCGGCGTGGGCAGACATCATGCCCAATGCCTGATCCGGCGGCATGGCGTTGCGGCGATACACTCTGGGAGAGGTCGTGGCATCATATACATCGGCAATCGCAATAATTCGCCCGAAAAGAGTGAGCGGTTCATGCCGATGCGTCTGGGGGTATCCTGACAAATCGTATCTGAGATGATGTTCAAACGGAGGAAGCAGCAGTTTTGCCTTGCGCTCTGATGAACCGTGAATTTTTACAATCTGGCGGACGCTGTTCAATACATGCTTTTTCATTTCTTCAAATTCTTCCTGCGTCAGTTTTCCGGGCTTGCTCAGAATATGCTTGGGAACCATAATTTTCCCCAGATCATGCAGCAGTCCGCACAGTCCGAGTTGTTCCAGCGATCTTCGGGAAAGTCCTATGTATTTGCCGATACACATTGAAAGAATTGCCACGTTGAGGGAATGCCGGTATGTATAGTCATCATACATCCTGATGGTGCTGAGTGCCAGAAACAGCGGCTCATCTTCCATCATCAGGTCCACCATATTCTGAGTGATCCGCAGTGTTCTCCCGATGCCGACTCGTGATCCGGCAGATAATTTCTGTGTAATCTCCTGAACAGATTCCAAGGCGTAAGCATAAGTTTTAAGAGCTTTTTCACTCTTGTGCCTGCGGGATTCAAAAGATTTGGCGTCTGATTTGATAATTTCAACCCATGAAAATCCTTCTTCCTGAATTTCATGACTCAGCCAAGCCAGCGGCTCTTTTTTTTGTTCCGCCTGATTTAAAATCGCTGCCAACACTAAAACTTCCGTCATATCTTTATTTTCAATATGCGGATAAAACCGTATGCCCTGAAGTCCCCGTTTTTCAAAATAGCTCATCAGATTGTCAAAAAGATTGACGGTTTCCCGGCGATAGAGCAGTCTTTCTTCCTGAAGATACAGCCTTCCCCGAATAAAGCGAACCGTCAGCGAACCTTGCTCATCTCCTATCCGGTGCAGCAGACGTATAAAATCATGAACCGATTCTGTGAGCAATTGGTTGTTTTCACGATGAATTCTCAGAGATTGAAGAATTTTGTAAAATGCTCTGACAAACTGCTCCCGGCTGGGAAGCTGATCGTCCGTATTCAGGCTGATGTTTTCATCTGTCATACGATGTCCTCAGTTGCTTTTTTATATGCCCGCCGCACAGCAGGGAACGGATTTCGGGAAGCTCTGGCAAGAAGGCTGTTGGCTTCTTCTGTTCCCATTTCGGCTAATGCCGCTGCCGCGCCATCCCGTTCATAAGCGTTTTCAATGCCGAGTAAAGACGCCCAGGGTTTATCAAACAATACTTTTTCCAAAAAAACAAGGGATTTTGAAGAACCGCTTCGCCCCAATATCTTATAGCAGGCTGAAATATGCTTCTGCTCTTTATATCTGAAGCGGCGATGTTCAAGATAATCCAACATCTGCTCCTCAATATCCGGGTATTTTTTCCGATACAGATGTTCTGAAACCATCTCACGAATCATTTCAGAGTCATTGTCAAGCAGTGTAAACAGCAGGCTCACAGACTCATTGTCTCCTGACATCAGCGAATTTAAAGCTTCTCTGCGAACAGCTTCCGAAGGATGCCCGATCATTTTCAGCAATAACTCACCGATTTTTTTACCTTTGAGCTTTCCCATGATAAACACCAGACGATGAACCAGCTCTTCTTCCGAACTTTCCAGAAGTTTTTCCAAAGGGCGGATGTCCTTGCTTGCCAAAGCCCCGATAATTTCCATGACCGCACGGCGCAGTTGCGGATTTTTGATGACAGCAACCATGGGCGCGAGCGATATAGTTGCTTCGGGGCGTAAAAAATTGAACATTTTACGAAATGCTCTGATCCTTTCGGGATTGGCAATCTCCAGCGCAGGACGAACTTTATAAAGCACCCCCAAGACTTCGACGCCTGATACCGCAGTAAAAAAATTCTGAAGCAATGACGCTTTTGACTGACTTTCAGATTGGCAGACCCGCTTAAATTCCTGCATCCGTCCGAGCATCAGATGCGCCAATTCAAACTCGCACTGCATCAGGCTTTGCCGAAATTCGTCTTTGATAAAGTCAAGAATGTTTGAAAATTCCTGTTCGCTATGCTGTTCTTTAAGGATAATCAGCAGTATATCCAGCACATCTTTGGTTTTGACGTCATTTTCCTCTTTGATGACCATTCGCTGAAGTTCAAGCGTTTCCTGTGAACTGAGCTGCCACAGATCAGCGGATAATGGCAGGGGCGCATGAGTCGGGGCTTCTTGCGGCGCATGGACGTATTCGGGATCATGGTTTTCTTTGTCCGGCGTTGTTTCAGGCATACCCTCTGGCATCCCCATCAGCATCGCCGCATCAATCGGGTCAGCATTCCGAAAAGCGTCTTCTGCCTCATACAGAATATGAGAAAAATTTGCCTCCCATAATGCGGTTGCCAGATCGCCGTCCGCGTTATCGCTCAACACCCGGTAGTCTTTGAGAATTTTCAGAAAGCCCGTGATTTCATCAGATTCGATGCCTTTTCTGATTTCTATCCACCGGATGCCATCCCGAAACAAGACAGATGAGAGGTTTTCCCCATCATGCCGGATGACCTGACCTTTGAATATCAGATGGTCTTTTTCCACATACCATCTCAGATACTCACAAACTTTGAAAAATTCGGCAAACAGCAATCTGAGATTTTCAACGGATTTAAGATAACTCTCATGGTGTTCGGGATAAAGTGCCGAATTTTTAACCGCTATCAGCAGCGCGGAGATGATTTTTTCAGCGGCCGCAATTTCTTTGCTATCTGCTATGTCGTCTTGTTCTGTCATATCAGGGAATCACATTTAAGGCATCGCGGATATGCTGGCAGTAAATCTGAATAATATCATCATAGCAGCCAAGCCCGCTGTTGTCTGCGGACACCGATATGCCTTGGGCTTCAAAGGCGGTTTTCCATGAATCTTCCTGTCCCATCAGGTCTTGCTGAAAATGAATTCCCGCCACCAGCATAAAGGGAATCAGCTTAACGCGCGTGAATCCGGCTGCTTTTACCGATGCGATAACCGATTCACGCGTAGGATAGCCTTCTTCCACCAGCCCCAGATAAATTTTCTGCCCGAATCGTTCCCGCAGCAGATATGCCAATGCCGGATATGCGGTCCATGACGGATGATCCGTGCCATGTCCGATCAGAACAGCGGCTTCCTGTGTCATGTCCGAAGGCAGAAGCGGCGTTACCACACTGATGACCATCTCATAATCTTCAGGGCTGATCAACAGCGGAAGCCCGATGGACAGCCTGATGTCAACGTCGCTGATTTCTTCCATCAGCCGGTGAAATTCATGTCCGCAGACAACGTGCAATGACTGCACCACCGCCCATGTATGCCCCTTGTCTTTCAACTCATTCAGTACCTGCCGGGGAGATTTCAAGTCCTGAAACCGCCGCTTGACCGTGCGGGAGGTATACGCCCATACAAGTTCATGTCCCGAAAATTTTTCTGATGCAATCCGGTCAATGATATCGTAAGTTTTTTTTGCTTGGGTACCTGTGCCGAATGCTGCCATCACAATCGGAATATTCATGATCAGCCTCCCTATCTGTCTGAAAAGATATATTAATACCAAATCGCTTTCAAACCCACCTAACCCCCCGTCCCCCTTCCCTGAAAGGGAAGGGGGAGACATCATCACTGCTCCCCTCTCCTTTCAGGGGAGGGGCCGGGGGGAGGGGTGCTTTTGTATAACCTTATTGAACGATAGCATGATTCAGGATTATGAATCAAGACAGTTTTTTTATTGATATTTCTGCAAACACAATATAAAACATATTCCGAAATCTGTAAAACAGAAAAGCGATTCGGAAGAAGGAGAGAGCTTTTTATGATTGAGAAAGTTATCATCATGGGCGCGGCAGGCAGGGATTTTCACAATTTCAATATTTATTTCAGGGATAATCCGCGATATAAAGTCATCGCATTTACTGCCGCACAAATTCCCAATATCGAAGGACGCTTATATCCGCCTGAATTATCAGGACAATTATATCCTGATGGCATTCCTGTTTATCCGGAAGAAGAATTGGCGGAATTGATCCGCCTGCATAAAATTGATCTGGTCGCTTTTTCATACAGCGATATTTCTCATATCGAAGTGATGCACAAAGCCGCATTGGTCATGGCGCATGGCGCAGATTTCACACTGATCGGCGCAACCTATACCATGCTCAAATCCTCAAAGCCGGTCATATCTGTATGCGCGGTCCGAACCGGATGCGGAAAATCTCCCACCACCCGGAAAGTAGCAGAGATTCTGCAAGCGCAGGGCAGGAAGGTGGTGGTGGTGCGCCATCCCATGCCTTACGGAGATTTGAAACAACAAATTGTTCAGCGATTTTCGTCTTATCAGGATTTTGAAACGCATCACTGCACCATTGAGGAGCGGGAAGAATACGAGCCAATCGTGGAGCGGGGCATTGTGGTTTATGCGGGCGTGGATTACGGGCAGATTCTCAAAGCCGCCGAATCTGAGGCTGATGTGATTATCTGGGACGGGGGCAATAATGACACGCCGTTTTATTTTTCGGATCTGCATATTGTGTTGTTTGATCCGCATCGTGCGGGGCATGAGCGGCTGTATTATCCGGGTGAAACCAACATGCTCATGGCAGACATTGCTATTATCAATAAAGTGGATTCTGCAAGTCCTGAAAATATTGAGATTGTCCGCAAAAATATCGAAACGTATGCCAAAAAAGCAGAGATTGTTTTTGCCGAATCTTCGCTCATCGTCAGCCAGCCCGAACTGATCAAAGGGAAGCGGGTGGTGGTGGTGGAAGACGGACCCACGCTCACGCACGGCGGAATGGCATTCGGGGCAGGTGTGATTGCAGCCCGTCAATATGAAGCGGCGGAAATTATCGATCCCAGACCTTATGCCGCAGGATCGCTTAAAGATGTGTATCAGAAATATCCGCATATCGGAAATGTTGTTCCGGCTATGGGATATGGTGAACAGCAGATTCAGGATTTGCAGAAAACGCTTGATCAGGCAGATTGCGATTTGGTATTGTTTGCAACGCCGATTTTTCTGCCCGGTTTGGTGTCTGTTGATAAACCCACGCTCAGGGTACGATATGAATATCAGGATCACAGTGAGCCGTTTTTAAAAGATATTCTGCTTCGGCGCATGGAAAAGAAATAGGAGATAAATATGGAAGCTATTGCCATAGGGACAGGTATTATCGGCGGATCGGCGGCGGCAGCACTGCTGATGATCAAACTCAAAGGTACGGGATTTTGTATGCCCTGAATTATCTTTTCAGTATCATGGGGCGTAGGCTACGCTCTTTATCTGCTTGTAAAACGCCTGTTATAATCGGAGGAATTTTTCATAATGAAACGATGTCCTGTTTGCGAATCCGAACTTTCAGAACCCATACCGTCCTTTTGTCGTCATTGTGCGTGGGACATTGAAAATGATCCGACACTCAATACCATGCTGCTGCCGTTGCCTGACAATATTCTGGCAAAATACAAACAAAAGCTTGAAATTGCAAAAAAAAATCTGAAAAAACCGCAAAAAACATCTGTTTCTCAAAAAGATGTTGAAAACGAAATGTATCTTATCCGAAAAAAATTTGCCGAAGTTGAGGGCTATATCGGGGGAGAACGAAAGAAAAACACCGAAACGCTGACAAAAACTCAGGATATTGCCAATCAGCAAAAGGAAACAGAGAACGAACTGCGCCTTATTCAAAAAAAGCTTGCTGAAATTGAAAGCCATATCGGGGGAGAACGAAAAAAGAACACCGAAATTCAGACAAAACATCAGGAGATCACTCAGCGCCAGAAGGAAACAGACAGCGAATTACGTCTTATTCAGAAGCGATTTACCGAAGTTGAAAACCATATCGAAGACTTAAAAAAGAAGAATGCCGAAACTCTGACAAAACATCAGAAGATAGAAAGCGAGTTGCTTCTTATTCAAAAAAAACTTGTAGAACTTGAGACTTATGCAAGATCAGATATTGAAAATTTGAAAACACGTTTTGAAACCGCTGTTGAAGATCAGAAAAAAGCAGAAAATGAATGGATAGGGACTGTCCATGAGAGATTTGTCCGGGTTGAGACCTCGGTTGAAGATGAAAAAAACAACCATGAAGCGAACGAGCGGGCAAAAGCCTCTGATATTGAAAACATGAAAAAAGGATTTGCTGACCGCTTCAGACAAATTGATAATGAATTAGGTAATCTGACTACTGTTTTAAAAAAATTTGCTGACTTTGTGAGCAATATTGATTATGAAAAAAAGGAAGGCAGAGACCATGATGACAATTGGCAGGCTGAATTTTTAAGAAAGGTTCATCAGGATATAGCTGATCGCCGAAAAGAAACAGAGAATGAATTATCAAGCCTGATTCAAAGAAAATTTGCCGAAATTGAAA